>NZ_DAITZW010000023.1:0-27605 GCF_036847465.1 Thermovirga lienii
CTACCACCGTCTAAGAGGCAGGGCTTTTCAGCTCAAAAGATAAAAAGGCCAACCACAACAACTAAAAAGATATGTCGTACTCCACAAGCAGAGAGCTAAGCTCATCTATTTTCTTGTTGGCTTCATCCCGTTTTTGTGCCCCCAGTGCAGCAATAATTGCATCACATATGGTCAAAAGAGAGCTGGAGCTGTAATGAGTGGTGTTTTGGGGTGCCAGCAACAATACCGTAGCCAACGGAGCAGCAATACTGGAGAGACTGTTGGTTATGAGTACTACCGGGATGCCTTTTTTACGAGCATAATCTATACATACCACCGTTCTTTTGGTGTAATGGGGGCTACCAGCCATTAGAGCCAAGAGAACGTCATCTTTTTCCATGTCCAGCATTACGTCCAAGACTGTGTCGGATCCCGCTGCATCGACCAAAAAAACGTCTCTCCTGAACTGCTGCAGCAAAGCATGGAGGTAAACGGCGATTCCCCTGGTAGACCTGAGCCCTATTATGTAAATCCTCCGGGCCGGAAGTAAGAGCTCAATGGCCTTGGGGAAGTTATCTTTGAGCTCAGAGGTGTTCATGGTTCTCAAGTTGCGTATATTCTCCTCTATTACCACATCTAAAATGTTCGAGTTGCTAATATCTGAAAAAGCGTCCTTTAGGCGGTCCAGTGGAGGAATGGACGTCTTGGTCAAAACCTCTTGAAGTTTTTCCCTTAACGCTTTATAGGACGGAAAACCCAAACTCGTTACAGTTCTAAAAACTGTTGCGTGACTAGTGCCAGATTCCTTGGCAAGCTCATCAGAATTTAAAAAAGCCGCCTTTTGATAGTTATTCAATATATAGTTGCATACCAGTTGTTGTTTTTGAGGTAAATCTTTACTTTTAGTTCTTATATACTGGAAAATGCCTCCTGCATACTTTTCCGGCATGGTCGTTTTGCCTCTTACAAGGGGTGTTTCATCGTTTATTTTGCTCATCTTGATAAACTCCTCTCACCGTAAACATGTGGATACATTATGCAATATTGTTTTCCCTTTCACAACATTGACCTCTAGAATAGATTTTGTTAAATTGCATACTGATATGTTTGGGTATCAATATACTAAAACTTGATACTTAAATATGTCAAACTTAACATCCCACAAGCTTTATTTTACAAAATATTCAAAAAGGAGGCGACGGAAATTGAGTTTAAGGAAGTTGGCGGCATTGTTTTTGGTTGTTGCTCTGTTAGGGGTAGCTGGAGCAGCATCGGCAGTTGAGAGGCTGTCTTTGGCTACAGGCGGAACGGCAGGAACGTACTATCCCATAGGCTCAGCCATAGCATCTATTATCAACAAATACGTCCCAGGAGTAGAGGTAACGGCAGAATCCACAGGCGCTTCCGTGGCAAACCTCAAAATGCTGCGAAACAAAAACGTGGACATGATGTTGGGCGCAGCAAACACATCTTTCGCTGGATACCAAGGCCTGCCACCATTTGACGACAAACCCGTCAAAAACATCAGAGGAATTGCCTGCCTTTACCCTGAAGTTTTCCAGTTCATCGTTCTTGAGAACTCAGGCCTGAAAACAATCTACGACCTAAAGGGCAAAAAGGTCGCCGTGGGCGGAGCAGGAAGCGGCACTGAAAGAACTGCCAAGCTAGTACTGGAAGCTCATGGTCTCACCTATGACGACATTGATGAGCAGTTTTTGAAGTTCGGAGAGGCTGTCACAGCTCTAAAAGACAGGCTGATTGACTGTGCCATAGTGGGCTCAGGCCTTCCAACTTCTGCGGTGGTTGATGTTTCAACCACTCTGGACATAGCCATGTTGTCGGTGGACGAAAAGGTAATGAAACCCTTCCTCGCCGACAAACCCTATCTGATGCTCTACAACTTGCCCTCTGGCATATATAAGGGCGTAGACGAAGAAGTCCTTACCGTAGCCAGCCCTGCCATTTTGAGCTGTGATGAAAGCTTGAGCGAAGAAACGGTCTATAAGATCACCAAAGCCCTGTTCGAACACACCGATGAATTAGCTGCAGCCCATGCCCAGGGCAAAAACATAAAGCTGGAAACCGCATTGAGCGCCATGTCTGTACCCCTCCACCCCGGTGCAGAAAAATACTACAGAGAAGTAGGACTTCTCAAATAACAATCCCTCTTTTGAGGCTTGGGGGAAACCCCAAGCCTCAAAAACGGAGCAGGTGATATAAGATGTTTTCTAAAAATAAAGGCTTAATACTTTTGTTGATATTTGCTATCGCAACCACATCGATTCTACTTTTATTTCATAAGGTAACGGTTCTCACCATTGAAAATTACGAGAACGGTAACGTGCTTTTTAGAAAAATAGTACCCGAAGGATATACTTTTGCTACAGTCATTCGACACTCCGTCCATCTAAGCCCTGTTTACGAATATTACTCCATTGACAAAAGCGGAAAAATGTACCTGACGTCAACAAAACTGCAGGATTTGGGTTGGGGCGTACCTTCAACGTACAAGAATAAAGGCAAGTTCGAAAAAAATTTCCTTGTAATTGAGGGGATCAATAAACCTATCGATTTCCTCCCCTTCAGAGTAAGTTACATCGCTAAGCCTGCACTACTTATGGACCACTGCGAAAAGAAAGTAGACCTTACAAAGGCTGTTAACGATGGAGAGCGAATCGACATAAGCACCACAAAAACCTACCTATGGAAATTCTTGACTTGGGGTGATGTAAATGTCCTTTTTTAGAAAGAAAAAGGCATCAAAGGAAATAACCATTGAAGAGCTGAACGAGAAATTAGAAAACAAACGGAACCTCGTTGGTATAAGCGCAAAAGTCTGTTCTATATTGGCGATAATAATGTCATTGTTTCATCTGTATTCTTCAGGATTCAGCATGCTTCCGCAGATGCAACACAGAGCCATACACCTGGCTTTCGCTCTCGCTCTGACGTTTTTAGTTTTCCCATCATCAAAAAAATACAAGGACAGAGTTCCCTTGTTCGATTGGGCAATAGTTATTTTTTCTCTGGGTACAGGTGCTTATTTGGTCCTTGATTATTTGAACATAGTAATGCGAGCAGGAGACCCGCTTATGAGAGACCTTGTCTTAGGCGCTATAACAATTCTTACAGTACTGGAAGCCAGCAGAAGAACCATGGGTTGGCCTCTTGTAATAGTATCATCTATCTTCTTGCTATATGCCATATTTGGCCATCTTATCCCCGGCGAACTAGGACATCGTCAGTACGGCTTGGACAGAATAATCGAGCACATGTTCCTCACAAGTGAGGGCATATATGGTGTAGCTATTTACGTCACGTCAACCTTTGTGTTCGTTTTCATATTATTAGGTTCCTTCTTAACAGAAACAGGTGGAGCTCAAGCCTTTATAGACCTAGCTTTTTCCATCACAGGACGCTATCGCGGAGGCCCTGCTAAAGCCGCCGTCGTAGGAAGCGGATTAATGGGCACCATATCTGGAAGCTCCTTCGCAAACGTTGCAGGTACAGGAACTTTCACCATACCCTTGATGAAAAGCGTAGGATACAAGCCCGAATTTGCTGGCGGTGTTGAAGCAGCATCGTCATCAGGAGGGCAAATCATGCCTCCCATCATGGGTGCCGCAGCATTCATCATGGCTGAAATGACTGGCGTTCCATACGGGAAACTGATTGTTCACGCAGCTATACCTGCTGTGCTCTATTATCTCGCTGTCTTCCTCATGGTTGACATTGAAGCTGCCAAAATGGGCCTGAAAGGACTAACCAAAGATAAGCTCCCAAGCTTCATTGAAACAATCAAAAAGGGAGGATTTTTACTTCTGGCTCCCTTAAGCATAGTTTATATGCTCCTGGCAGGATACTCCCCTATCAAAGCATCTTTCAGCGCTGTCATGTTGGTAATAGTAGCAAGTTTCATAAGGAAGGAAACCCGGTTGAACCTCCACAAATTCCTTAGAGCTCTAGAGTTAGGCGCCAAAGGAGCATTAAGCGTGATAGTGGCATGCGCTGTAGCGGGCCTGATAGTGGGTACAGTAACCTTAACAGGCATAGGGCTAAAATTTGCCGATTTGATAATTACCATTTCCAAAGGTTCTCTATACCCTGCCCTAGTTCTAACCATGCTGGCTTCCATCATCATGGGCATGGGTATGCCCACAACGGCACTGTACATAATCTTGGGTTCCATGGTTGCCCCTGCCATTGTCAAGATGGGCGTGCCTGTTGTTGCCGCACACCTTTTCATTTTCTACTTTGGGTGCATGGCCTCGGTAACACCACCTGTAGCATTAAGTTCCTACCTGGCGGCCTCAATAGCAAAAGCAGACCCGGTAAAAACGGCGTTGAATGGTCTAAAACTTGCATTGGCAGCATTTATACTACCTTTCATATTTGCTCTGGAGCCTAAGCTGCTTTTGTTGGACACCAACATCTCGGATGCGGCAATAGCCACAACAACCGCCGTATTGGGAGTAATAGCCATGGCTAGCTGCCTTGAAAATTACTTCTTCGGCGTTCTCAACATTTTTCAGAGGTTCTGCCTGGGCGTAGCAGCTTTATCCATGATCTACCCGGAAATATACACTGACCTCCTAGGCCTCGGACTTATAGTGGCTATTTATCTAACCCAAAAGCTTAAAAGAAAACTCCATGGCGATTCGGCCTCTGGAAAAGTACCCCATTCAATGAATTCCGCGGCTCAAGCAAGGGAGGAATACAAAAATGACTAACGTAACCGTTGTAGCAGCAGGGAACGGCGGAGCAGCCATAGCTGCTTGGCTTTCTCTCAAAGGATGCAAGGTTAAAATTTACGACAAATTTGAATCTCAACTGGCAGAAATCAAAAAAACTGGAGGGATTCTATTAAGAGGCCACTATCTTTCAGGCTTCGCTCCCATCACGAAAGCTACCACAAATATTGAAGAGGCACTGGAAGACAGCGAACTGATAATGGTAGTAACTCCTGCATTTGCACATGCCGAAATAGCTAGATTATGTGCACCTTATTTGATCCACGATCAGATAGTTGTCCTAAATCCTGGAAGAACCGGTGGGGCTATAGAATTTAACAAAACGGTAAAAGAAATCAATCCAGAGGCTTCATTTACCGTTGCAGAAGCCCAATCACTCATTTTCGCTTGTAGAATAACAGGTCCAGCCGAGGTGACCATATATGAAATGAAACGGAAAATGGCCGTAGCCGCCATGCCTGCATCGGAAACACAAAGGGTCGTATCAAAACTCAATCCTTATTTCCCTCAATTTACTGCCGCCAAAAACGTTTTGGAAACAAGTTTGGCCAACATAGGGGCAATATTTCACCCTGCCCCCACAATTTTGAACATCGCAAGAATTGAGGCAAAAAAGGCTTTCGAGTACTACCGAGAAGGAATCTCCCCTTGTGTCGCCGAAGTTCTAGAAGAACTCGACAAAGAACGGCTTGAACTCGCCAAACGGATAGGAATAAATATCCCTGACGCAAAAAGTTGGCTTCAAGATGTTTACGGAATTCCAATTGCGCCATCTGAAAGCTTGTACGAGGCTATCCAAAAACAAAAGGCATATAGGGGAATACTTGCACCTAAGGATCCCTTTGCAAGATATATAACAGAAGATGTTCCTATGAGCTTAGTCCCCCTCTCTGAACTGTCCAAGGCTTTCGACGTCAAGACTCCTGTAATGGACAGCATCATTTGCATAGCCAACGCACTCCACAAGTGCGACTACAGATCCATTGGCCGCAACCTAAAAACGTTGGGTTTGGAAGGAAAAACCAAAGAACAAATAATTGATCTTGTTTCATAAAAAATCGGAGAAAGGGTGAAAATCAGACAATGAGTAAACAAGTTAAGTTTTTGTATCTTAATCAAGACGAGGTAATTCAGTGCGGAGCTCTAGATATGTCCATGGTCATGGAGCAGATAGAGTTGTTTTTCTCACTCCACGATAAAGGAGAAACAATATCCCCAGATAAAGTAACTTTACGGTGGGGAGATGCAGATTCTGAGGCCATCCATGGAAGGATTAATGCCATGCCGGGCTTTGTAGGCGGAGAAATAAACACCGCTGGAATCAAATGGATAGCAAGCAAACCTCAAAACCCAATGAAGTACGGCTTACCCAGAGGCTCTGCACTTACAATATTGAACTCCCCTGAGACAGGTCTTCCCATAGCTGTAATGGACGGAACCGTAATAAGCGCTATGAGAACCGGTGCCGTTACGGGAGTTGCAGCCAAATATCTCGCCAACAAAGATGCCAAAAAAGCAGCGTTTATAGGAGCCGGAACACAAAATCACACCCAGCTGATGGCTGTTAAGACAGCGGTCCCCTCTCTAGAAGAAATAACCATTTGCGACATATCAGAAGACAGGGTAAATAATTTTATAGAATTTGAGAAAAAAAGACATCCACATATGCAAATTAAAGGAACAACATCTGCAGAGGAAGCGGTCGCCGACGCAGACATCGTCGTCACGGCCACAACAAGCCTCAAGCCTATAATAAAATCTAATTGGCTCAAAAAGGGCGTATTTCTTGCAAATGTAGGTAATTACGAGTTCGAGTTTGATGCTGTCAAAAAAGCAAACAAAATAGTTGTAGATAATTGGGAAGCATTGGTACACAGAGGGATACAAACTCCCGCTATAATGGCGAAGGAAGGATTGTTGAGCGAAAAAGACCTCCACTCCGAATTAGGTGCCATAGTAAACGGCAAAAAACCAGGCCGTGAAAGCAAAGAAGAGATTACTTACTTCTGCGCAGTAGGTATGGGAGCAGAAGATGTAGCAGTAGCAAAGAGGGTTTATGATGAAGCTATTTCAAAGGGTCTAGGAGTCTACTTAACTCTTTGGAATGAGCCCCTATGGATATAAATCCCAACTACACGGCATGGGGGAAGCACCAGTAGCACTCCCCCATGCCCCCTTTCGTAAAAACACAAATTCCTAAGGGTCTTTTTTCTACTCAACCACAAATTCATCCTCGTCTTTCCCCTTATATAGTATAATATGATTAAAGATTTAAAAAACCAGCATCTATCTGGCAGGAGTTGGGAATTATGGGCTTTATCTCCCTGGAAGTTCAGGCGTGGGTGACCGCTTTGGCATCCCTTATGGTTCAATCATTCTACCTGGTCCTGCTTTTTTTCATGTTCACCCTAAAGACAAACCTACCTTTACCAAAGATGAGCGAGACAAAAGAACTTAAAAGCCTTCCAGCTTCTCCAGCAGAAACAGGTTACCTGTATCATGCAGATTACCATGACTCCTGCCTTGTGGCCACTTTGTTTCACCTAGCCATAGAAGGGGTCACTTCTATATCCGATCATTACCAAGGATGGCTGATCCAAATGGAAGCGCCTTGCCCATCAAGCCGCACATCCGAGGAAAGACTGCTTTTCCAAGAAATGTTCAAAAACCAAAAGATCTTCCTAGTGGAAAGAGAGAAACCCAACGCCTTCATCAAACTTAACGAATCCTTTCAAGCCTTCCTGGATAAGATCTACGGGAAGAAGCTAACCAGGCCTCACCTTGAAGGCGTCCTGGGTAGCGCAGTACTTGCAGTATTCGGTGGTTTTCTAACATGGAACGCCAACAACTGTTCAGGCACTTTGATAACCACATACTCAGCGGTCTCTTTTATACTGGTCTGCATGGGCACTCAGATCCTCCGAAAACCTACTCCATACCTGTTTCAAGGCTATGAAATGACTTCACGAATAAGGTCCAAAATCATGAAAGGGCCGGATTCCGCCAAGGGCACTGATGAAATATTGGAGGACTATTTTCTTCTCCTGCCTCACGCAATAAGCCTTGAAGCAGGAAGATTCTGGACCATAGCGACGGCAGAACTTCTCAAATCAAGGGGTGTTGATCCCACAACGATCGAGCCAGACTGGTATTCCGGGGGAAGTCGTGGTTTAATGGACATAATAAGCCTCATAGATGGCTTACTGGGATGTCTGAAAGCAAAATAATCATTGTTATAAACCTTAATAACCCTCTTCATGGAGGCATAAAGACTGAATGGAATCGGGAACTAAACCTGGACTTCAGACCCAATTGATACTGGTCCTACTTTTAGTCTCCTTGATGGGGCTCTTGGTAGTTGGATTGGTGGGCGCTCAAACCATTGAGGCCCAGTTCAAGCGCATGATAGCCAAAAACGCCCGCAACATAGCCCTGCTGGTGGCAGAGCACCCCGAAATAAAAAAAGCCCTGAGCACGCCAAAAGGAGAAGAAATAATTCAACCAATAGCGGAAAAGCTCCGAAGGGAAACAGGGGTCAAATCCATAATAATTACCGACGCTGAAGGAAGAATATATTCCCACCCTATTACATATGAACTAGGGACAAAATTCCAAGAGGAAGAAGAAGGCAAAGTCCTGGAGTATCTGCCTCAAACGAAGGAGTCTCAAACGATCATAGGCCCATCCATAAGATCCAAAGCTCCGATCATCAAAGATGGCGTAAAAGTAGGAGAGGTAATAGTGGATGCCCTGGTCAACGAGATTCAAAGCACCAAATACAGCCTCTACGGCAAACTGCTCCTTGCCATATTTGCGGGCCTTCTGGTCTCCGTAATAGCCGCTGCAGTTTTGGCGCGCCGAGTCAAAAACATAATATATGGCATGGAACCCAGTGAAATAGCTCTCCTCTTAAAACAACGGGAGGGTATTATAGAATCCATAAGAGAAGGCATCATAGCTATTGATTCAGACTCTAACATAACCTTGATAAACAGTTCCGCACAAAAACTCTTCGGGATAGACAAAGACGCCACAGGCCAACCCCTGGAACCCATCCTCCCCGGCACATCCCTCTCAGAAGTTCTGCGAACCGGAAAAGCTCAGTGGGACGTGGAGCTAAATATAAGAGGCAAAAAGTTTTTAGCCCAGCTAATACCCATATACAGAGGACAAAATATTGCAGGAGCCATCGGAAGCTTTAGAGACCTAACGGAAATCCGAGCTCAGGCAGAACAAATGACAGGGGTCGCCTTATACATAGACGCCTTGAGAGCTCAAAACCACGAGTTTAAAAACAAGCTACAAACCATCGCAGGCCTGATACAACTTGAGGAACATGAAAAGGCCTTGTCGTTCATATCGGAAATCACTTCTGCCCAACAGTCTCAAATCTCTTTCATCTCCAAGAGATTCAAAAATCCGTCGGTCGGGGGTATTCTCCTGGGGAAAAGCTCAAGATGCGCTGAGCTTGGGATAGAGTTTTCCATAGACCCAGACAGCTTCTGCAGCGAACTGGAGGACTTCGACAACCTCTCCTTGATAATGATAATAGGCAACTTACTGGAGAACGCCATTGAAGCAGTGCAAAAACTGCCCAAGGAAAGGCGAAAGATCTTTTTCGGCTTGTTCGAAGAATCCGGTAAAATAATCATACACGTAAAGGACCACGGAATGGGAATCGCTCCCGAGGATCTACCTCACATCTTCGATAAAGGATTCTCCACCAAAGAAAACGCCCAATCACGAGGATATGGATTATATAATGTAAAAAACAGGGTGGAGGAACTAGGCGGGGACATCGAGGTGGAATCCATTCCAGGCGAGGGCACCGATTTTCTGGTGATCCTACCCCATAGAGGTGACAGATAATGACTCAAAGGATCCGAATATTCATAGTTGAAGACGACCCCATGGTCGCCGATATACTGAAGAGATTCGTATCTACGATGAAAAATTTTGTGATCGTAGGTTGCGCAAACAACGGAGAGAAAGCCCTGAAAGACCTGCAGGAAACAGCTGTTGATTTAGTCTTTTTGGATATTTTCATGCCTGAAATGGACGGGCTCCAACTTCTCAAAGAGCTTCGCTCCAGGGAGGCCCCTGTGGACGTCATAGTAATTTCCGCAGCCCAGGAGCCCGATACCATAAACCAAGTCATAAGGTCGGGGGCCTTCGACTACATAATAAAACCTTTCCTCTTCGAGAGGCTGAAAGCATCCCTTGAGACTTATGAAGAATATAGAAAAAAACTTTTATCAGGCAAGGAGACCGTCTCCCAGGAAGAAGTAGACAAGCTCCTTATACTTAGAAGGACAAAAAATGCAAGCTGCCTTCCAAAGGGACTTAACATTTCAACTCTAAAGAAAGTGGAAAACCTTCTTGAGGAAAGCCCCACTCCCCTATCAGCAGAGGAAACCGCAAGAGCCATTGGCATATCCCGGGTGACGGCCAGGCGTTATCTGGAATACCTAGTTGACCAAGGAAAAGCGGTCGTAGAAAGAAATTACGGAGAAATTGGGCGCCCCATAAACACCTACAGGTCAATCAAGTAACCTGACTTTTGTTCATTCCGTTCACTGGAGAAAAAGGGCAGACTTTGCCTTTTTCCAAATCATCTTCTAGACTCCATGAACAAAACTTACAAAACATTATTTTACGGACAAAAACCTTGTTAATTTGTTCTCAAATATATAGCATGGTTGCAGGATTCATAAAACTTATAAGAAGGAGTGATAGGTAGTATGAGAAAGATCGTTGCGCTTGCTTTGGTTTTCGCCCTGGTTTTGGCAGGGAGTGCCTTCGCTGCCCCAGCCAACTGGCCAGAACAGATCCGTTTCGTTGCTGGCCCTCCGGGTGGAAACTGGTTTGCCCTTGGGGGCACCTTGGCTGACATGTGGACCAAAAATGTCATACCTACCACCAGCGGAACCGGAGGTGGAGTGAGCAACATAGTTAACGTAGACCGCGGTAAGGCCGATATGGGTCTTTCCGTCGCCTCGGTCGTTGGTGCTGCTCAGGCAGGAGAGGCACCATTCAAGAAGCCTGCAAACAACGCCACGATATTCGCAAACCTTTACAGGCAGTACACCTACTTCATTATGAGAAAAGACTACGCAGAAGCCCATGGCATCAAAAGCATTGGGGATATAATAGAGAAGAAACTTCCCATCAGAATGGCCACATTGAAGCCCGGAACTTCTTCAGAGTTCGTCATCAGATCCATCTTCCAGAGAGGATTTGGGGTATCTTGGGACGACATCAAGTCCTGGGGTGGATCTGTAGAATACGCCTCCTACAGCGATGGAGCCAACCTTCTTGCTGACAACCACATCGACATGTTCGCCTTCGCGGTAGGCAGGGCCGCTTCCATCGTCATGAAGATCGAGTCACAGACCGATATAGTCATCTTACCCGTGGACGAGAAAGCAAGGGTTGCCATGCAGAAGGCCCTGGGAACCACGACGTTCGAAGTGGACCCCAAGGTTTACAAATCCGTCACTGAGCCCGTACCTGTAGTTGGAGATTACACCTGTATAATCGTGCGCGGAGACCTTCCTGAGGACCTGGTCTACTCCATGGCGAAGGCCCTGTGGGAGCACAAAAACGACCTGGCTGCCTCCATCAAGGACATCGCAGAACTCAACCCACAGGAAGCCGTATCTGATGCCGTAAAGGCCCATCCAGGAGCAGTAAAGTTCTGGAACGAAGTTAAATAGACACAAAACAAACTTGGTTAGGGCAAGGGTTTGACTTTTTCTTACCCTTGCCCAGCCTTTTCAGAGGTGTATAAGATGCGCAAACTAGAAGGCAAAACTCAGACTTTCATATACGTATATGTCATTTTAATGGGTTTATTCCACCTATACACTGCTGTCTTTGGCAACTTCGAGGCTTACTTGCAGCGAACCATACATCTTACCTGGGTGCTGCCCATGGCATTTTTGCTGTATCCTGCGACCAAATCCTCTCCCAAGGACAGACCTACCCTGATGGATTGGTTTTTGGCGATCTTGAGCACCGCCCCTGGAATTTATGGGATCGTCAACTACAACGAGATAGTATCCAGAATAGTGCAGGTAGACCCACTAACCCAGGCGCAGCTTATCCTTGGGTTACTGTTGACCATAATGCTTCTTGAGGCAACCCGTAGGGTGGTAGGCCTACCTCTTGCTATAATTGCAGCATTTTTTGCAGGGTACATGTATTTTGGTTCTTACCTGCCAGGAGTACTTAAGGGACTCCAATTTACCCTTGCGGAAGTGGTAGAGGAAATATACCTCACAGGAGAAGGAATCTTCTCCATTCCCCTGGGAGTTTCTGCTACCTTCGTGATCATATTTCTCATCTTCGGCGGATTCCTGGAGAAAAGTGGTATTGGAGAGTATTTCATGGAGTTCGCTCAGGCCTTCGCCGGTACCACTCCTGGTGGACCAGCGAAGATAGCAGTGGTAAGTTCTTGTCTTTTCGGATCCATATCTGGTTCAGCCGTTGCAAACGTTTATGGCACGGGAACCTTCACCATACCTCTTATGAAACGCCTAGGTTACCCCGCCTACTTCGCTGGAGCCGTAGAAGCCGTTGCAAGTTCAGGCGGCCAGATAATGCCTCCTATCATGGGTGCAGGGGCCTTTATAATGGCTTCCCTCTTGGGTATCCAGTTCAGAGAGGTAATAATCGCTGCCGCTTTCCCAGCTCTTTTGTATTATGGGGCAGTATTCTTGATGGTTCACTTGAGAGCCGTTAAAACAGGAATAAAAGGATTGAAGCCGGAGGAATTGCCTTCAAAAAGCTACGTCCTTAAAAATATATACAAACTGATTCCCATAGTAGGGCTCTTGTGGATGCTCCTTTCAGGCTATACTCCAATGCTTGCTGCTGTGATGGGCATTCTTATGGCGTGGGGTGTTTCCCTCTTTGATCCCAAGCGCCGCATGGGAATAAAATCCATACTGGACGCCATCTATAGCGGCGCCCTCAATATAACCGTTGTGGCGATTGCATGCGCAGCGGCGGGCATAATCGTTGGCTCAGTTTCTTTGACAGGGTTCGGATTCAAGTTCGTAGGATTGGTATTCTCTCTTGCAAGGGACATCCCCTTCCTAGCCCTACTATTGATAATGATCGTCTCGTTGGTGCTTGGAATGGGACTCCCAACCACGGGAGCTTACATCCTTGCAGCAGCCCTGGGTGTACCTGCATTGACCAAACTGGGCTTCGCTCCCTTGAGTGCTCACCTCTTCGTCTTCTACTTCGCCATCATCTCGGCCATAACGCCCCCTGTCGCCCTCGCAGCTTACGCAGCAAGCTCCATAGCTGGCGCTCATCCCAACAAAACTGGTTTTCAGGCCATGAGGCTTGGGATCCTGGCATTTATCGTACCTTACGCTTTCTGCTACGACAAAGGACTTATCCTTCACGGTACCATGCTAGAAAACTTAGCCGCCATAGCTGGTGGCATATCCGCGGCCTTGGCGTTGGGATTTGCCATGGAAGGATTCATGACCAGGGCCTTGAAACCTTACGAGAGGGCTCTCTTTATATTGTCAGGCCTGGCAGCCTTCACCCCCGTTCTGGCAATAAAGCTTCCTGCAATTGCAGCAACTGTGTTGTTCATGTTCCTGTTCTCTAGGACACCAAAAATTTTAAGCGAGACCCCATGACCCTGAGGGGCCTCCATAAGAATATGGAGGCCCTTCAATTTTGCCCTAATATATGCACTTCAGCCCCCTTTGCCGTCCAACAGCCACCCATTTGGGTACAGGAGGCACTAACTTGTCCTGTGTGGTTACTCTAAGAGTAATAAAGCACGGAGTCGTTGTTGAAAATACTTCTGTAAGGACTTGAGGTAATTCCTCGTGGTCTTTTACCTTGTAGGCTCTGATGCCAAACCCCTCGGCTACCTTTGAGTAATCCACTGGCGCAAAGTCAGTTGCAAAAGGCCCAAAACCACAAATCAGCGATTCTTCACCTCTTATCCAGCCGAAGGAATCATTCTGAAACAAAAAGACCTTGATGTTCCATCCCAGCCTAGATATGGTCTCCAGTTCGCCACAGGTAAACCCCATACTACCGTCACCGGTCATGACGACGGTACACCTTCCTGGTTCAGAAGCTGCAACGCCTATTGCACCTGGAAGAGCATACCCCAAGGCTCCCATAGAATAGTTGAAATACAGCCTCCTTCCTGCTTCTTCCTGTCTGAAAAAGGCAGCCGTATATATACCTCCGACACCTGGATCGCATATTATGTGGCTCTGACTCGGCAGTTTTCTTGAAAGCTCCCTTATAAAAAATAGCGGGTTTATCAAACTTTCGTCACTATCTATATACTTGTTCAGTTCTTTCTCAAAATAAGCTCTTTTCCTTTTTATTTCTGCTTCTCTTTTCCGTATGGGGAACCTTCCTTTTTTCTTCGCGATCTTAACCATTTCTCTTAAGGTGGCCTTTGCGTCACCTATCAACACCACATCTAAGCTATACATGTTCCCCACGTCCACTCCAGCTATATCAAGCTGTATAAACCTTTTCCCTGAAGCAGGATCTGGAAGGCGCCAAGCATTGGTGGTCGCAGAGTCGGTGTTGGAACCCACATAGAATATGACGTCTGCCTCCTCAACAAAGCTATTGGAGAAGCTCGTACCGCCCCTGGCCCCTATAACACCTATGGATAGAGGGTGGCTTTCAGGAAAAGCCCCTTTGCCGGTCATGGTAGTCCCCACAGGAACGGATAAAACTTCCGCCAACTCCACAGCCTCGCCCCATGCCCTTGAAAACAGCGCACCTTGCCCTAGACACATTAGCGGGTTTTTAGCCTCCGAGAGTAAATCGATTGCCTTTGTCATTGCCTCGTACTCTGCAATGCTCCTGTGGGACGGAAATCGGGCGAACTCCTTTTGCGCGTATATGTCTTTTACGTCAGCATTTTGATAAAAAATATCCTGTGGAATTCTTATATGCACAGGGCCCGGTCTGTCGGTAGTGGCAATCCTGAAGGCCCTACGAAGCAAAAAGGGAATATCCTCTGCCTTGGTTACAGTCATGGACTCTTTTACGATGCCACTGAATAGGGCCGGTTGGTCACACCCAGTGAGCATGTTCCTTTTATCCCAATTATAGGGTATATCAGAAGAAAAACAGATTACAGGCGTGGAGCCTTTAAAGGCCTCAGCGATGCCGGGAACACAATGAGTAACTCCAGGGCTTGGGACCTCAAAAACTCCAGGCTTGTTGGTCGCCCTTGCATATGCTTCAGCCATGAAGGACGCGCTCCGCTCATCCCTGGCAAGTATGTATTTAACATCTGGGAAATCTTTCCACTCAGAATACCATCCCAAAGTAGTCTCTCCCGGCAGTCCGAACACATACTTCACGCCATAAGACCTGAGCATCTCAAGAATAATTCTCGCACCAGTCATGTACATTACACCTCTTTCTTGGCAATAGTCTTTCATCAACTTATTCATTTACTTAATCCTTTATCTAAATTATATACCTTGCTTTTATTCGCCACTAATAAAAGGAAGAATAAAATAGTTGCATATACAACTACAAGAGCTTATAATGCCTCATGCTAGGAGGTGCTACAGTGAAAAAGCGAGAAGCCATGCTGGCAAATGAATCTATAGGGAGGCTAATACTACGACTCTCTCTTCCTGCGGTGGTTGGCATGTTCGTAAACGGCCTGTACAACCTCGTGGATACCATATATATTGGACACTCCGTAGGTGCTTTAGGCATAGCTGGCCTTTCTGTCTCCTTTCCTTTACAGATGTTAATAGGCGGCACTGGAGCCATGCTGGGCATAGGTAGTGCTTCCATAATATCCCGCAGTCTTGGAGCAAAAAATTACGAAAGGGCAGAACGAACCTTGGGCAACAACATTTTCTCCATAATTTCCTTAGGGGTTATCTTCGCTGCATTAGGTGAGTTTTTCCTTGAGGATATACTGAAGCTATTCGGCGCTACCACAAACATTCTGCCTTACGCCAAGGATTACATGGCCGTGATATTCTTGGGATCTCCATTGATACTCTTTGCCATGTCCATGAACAACATAATACGATCCGAGGGAGCTGCAAGGACCGCGATGGCTTCCATGCTCATAGGGGCTTTGGCCAACATAATATTGGACCCCATATTCATATTCGTACTGGACATGGGGGTAAGGGGTGCTGCCATAGCGACGGTGCTCTCAAGGGTCCTGGTGGCTGGCTGGATAAGCCATTTCTTCTATTCAGGCAGAAGCCTTATAAAACCGAAACTGAACCAAATATACCCCAAAAAGGAGATACTCAAAGAGATCTTCTCTGTAGGATTTCCCTCCTTGCTGCAGCATGCCTCATCAAGTTTCGTGTTTGGATTGATAAACAACCTCGCAGGAATCTACGGCGGGGACCTGGCAATAACCGTGTTCGGCATAAGCAACCGGATCATAATCTTTTCAAGCATGTCCACTATAGGGATAGCTCAAGGTATGCAGCCCATAGTGGGTTATAACTACGGCGCTCAAAAATATTCCAGAGCCGCAAGGACCGTTCGCCTCTCGAACCTCATAGCAATGGGAATATGCGGAACTGTAGCAGCTCTACTTTTACTTTTCCCACAAGCTGCCTTACGCCTCTTTACATCCGACCCCAATGTCCTTGAAAAGGGTCCTGCAGCGCTGCGAATTATGGTCTCAGGCTTCTTCCTTGTGGGCTACAACAAAATAGGGGGTGTGTTCTTCCAGGCTCTGGGAAAGGCCGGGCCTGCCTTCATAATAAACCTAGCAAGGCCCATACTCTTTTTCGTGCCGCTGTTGATGATCTTGCCCAGGATATTAGGCCTCAATGGAATCTGGTTGGCTTTCCCTATGGCGGACCTATTTTCCTATCTTTTGACCATGGCCCTTTTGCTTCCATACGAGAGGCGCCTTAAAAACCAATGCACTCAAGCTCGGGGTGATACTCCATGAAGGACAAGAACATAGGTAGGCTGTTATCCATCATCCACCGCAACCTATCGGCTTTCATGGATCATAGCACACCAGCCGAGGGGATAGGGCATGGCCAAAAACGCCTGCTCATAGAGATAGCACTGAATCCTGGCCGTACACAGGAAGAGCTGTCAGAGTTACTTCTAAAGGACAAAACCACCATTGCCCGTGCTATCAAAGGACTGGAAAAACATGGCTACGTTAGAAGGGAACGCAACCCAAGGGACAAAAGAGAATTCCTCCTGTTCCCCACAGAAAAGGGCCTTGCCGTCTTACCTTTCGCACTAAAAGCAAGAGACAAAGCCCTAATGGAGCTCACAAAGGATTTTACTGACGAAGAATATCACCTATTAGAAAAATTCCTCCGCAGAGTAGCGGAAAACGCCGTCAATCTGCGGAAGAGCAGCGCACCTCACCTATGAAAAACGTTCGTACATCTCCAAGGTGTTTTCCAGCAACATCGCAATGGTCATGGGGCCAACGCCACCCGGCACAGGAGTTATCCAGGAAGCCCTAAGGCGAACTCCATCGAAGTCCACGTCGCCCACAAGGCCGCTTTCCAGCCTATTTATACCCACATCTACGACGACAGCTCCTTTTTTGACCATGTGCTGAGTTACAAAATGAGGTTTGCCGGCGGCAACCACCAATATATCTGCTTCCTTGGTTATATCTTCCAGGTTCCTGGTCCTACTGTGACAAATGGTCACCGTGGCGTTCTTCTGCAGCAGAAGATGGGCGACAGGTTTGCCCACTATGTTGCTACGGCCTACAACGACAGCATTTTTCCCTTCGATCTCTATGCCGTAATATTCCAGAAGATGCATTATTCCTTTGGGAGTACAAGGGACCGTACACGGAAGACCTGCAACGAGCTTGCCCAGGTTCATGGGGTGGAAACCATCCACATCCTTTTCCGGGCGAATGGCCTCTATTACCTCGGTCTCATTCAAGTGTTTGGGCAATGGCAGCTGCACCAAAATTCCATGGACGTTGGGATCTTCATTCAATTGACCCACCAGATTCAGCAGTTCCTCCTGGGTGGTCGCCTCAGGCAAATGATACAGAAAGGATTCAAAACCTACTTCCTTGCAGGCTTTCTCCTTCTGCCCTACATAAACCTTGGAAGCAGGATTGTCCCCCACTAGGACCACTGCCAACCCGGGAGGCACCTTGCCACTTTCCCTTATCTCTTTTACCATAACCGCTATTCGTTCTCTTACCTCCGACGCAACCTTCTTCCCGTCCAGGATCTTGCATTCCATCACTTAAAATCACCTCTTTTCATCAATCCTCTCTCCTCAATCTTCCCAAAAAATGGCCTCTGCCTTCTTCTCCTGTGAACTCTCCTCTCTCTATTATTACCTCTCCTCGAGTAATAGTATAAGCCACCTTGCCGCTAACCCTTAAACCTTCAAAAGGCGAAAAGTCCACGTTCATATGGAGGTTTTCTGCACTTAGTGTCCACTCTTTTTCAGGGTCAAAAATCACTACGTCGCCATCAGCACCGGGCAGCAATGTGCCTTTTTGGGGATAAAGGTCCAACAACTTCGCAGGAGCCGTCGATGTTATACGGACGAAGTCACTGAGTTTTATTTTCCCCTTCTTTACTCCCTCAGAAAACAGCAAAATCCTTGAGGTCTCCACGCCTGGGAGCCCATAAGGCAATTTTTTAAAGGAACCCTTCCACGCCTTTTGGGCCCTGGTAAAGAGACAGTGGTCGGTAGCTACCATATCAACAAAACCATTTGAAAGGCCCTCCCAAAGACGGCTGCAATCCGAAGATTTTTTCAAGCTGGGACTTGCGGAAAAAAGATGTCCTTCAAAAAGATCGTAAACCTCCTCAGTAAGCAAAAGATACTGGGGACACGTCTCTGCAGTTACCTTAATTCCCGCTTCTTTAGCCTTCTGAACTTCCTTTAGCCCCATAGCAGAACTCAAATGGACTACATGCAGCCTGCAATCGGTATATCCTGCTATTAAGGCAGCCTTTGATACAGCTGTGGCTTCACAGACATCCGGCCTGGTAAAGGCCAAACTTTTCATGCTCTCCCACTGCTCTTTCGATAGGTTTTCCTCCAAGTACGATATTATCTCCTCATCTTCGGCATGTACTAAAGCTACCCCCCCAACAGAACTAATTTCCCTAAAGGCGTCAAGCAGTTGGCCATCACTTGTTCTCCTCCCTGAGTCCCCATAGGCCATGAAGAACTTAAAGGTTCTAATGCCCTCCCTAAACACTTCCCTTAGCTCTTCAACTCTAGATCTCTTCCATCCCACAATTTCGGCGTGAAGTACATAATCCAAGACGCTTGACTTGGCATCCTCAAGCCTCTTGACCAGGTCCTCCTTCAGGGACGTATGGGGGCTTCCTACAGTAAAATCTGCGATCGTAGTTATACCTCCGAAAGCTGCCGCAACAGTTCCAGAATAAAAGTCATCACTCGAACGAGTACCTCCCACGGGAAGAGCCATATGAGTGTGCATATCTATACCACCTGGCAGAACAAGCATGCCCTCTGCACTTATAACCCTCTTTCCCTCAAGTTCTTTGCCAATTGCAGCTATTCTGCCTTCAGATATGGCTAAATCAGCAAAAAGGGTCCCTTTTTCCAGTGCTAAGGTTCCTCCCTTGATCACCAGGTCATACATTTTATCTTCTCTCCTTTACATAGGGCGTTCCGAGGTATGCGGGAACGTTAAAATGTTTCCTTGCTATGGTCGCAACTATAGTCAAAATATACGGCAGGGCAATTACAAACTCGTTAGGTATTAACTTGAAGGCGGAAGTCTGTATGGATACAGCTACGGCATCGGCCAAGCCAAAGACTAAAGCCCCCACCAGAACGCCAAGGGGATTCCAGTTGCCCAAAAAGCAAATAGCAAAGGCTATCCAACCTCTTCCTCCTATTATGTTCTCCGTGAACAAACCCAGAAAACCAAGGGAATAAAAAGCCCCTGCCAAGCCGTTCATGGCACTGGAAAAAAGAACTGCACCATAGCGAACTCTCTCCACGTTGATTCCCGCCGCGTCCACCGCCTCCGGATTGGCACCTGTAGAGCGTACGACCAATCCCAACCTTGTATGGTACAAAATCCAATATCCCAATACGACTAGAATGAACGCCATGTACGTTAGGATGTTCTGATTGAAAAGTGCTTCGCCTAGTAGGGGAATTTTACTCAACAAAGGTATCTTCATACTTGAAAGAGGCTCCACGGTCAAAGGTATGAGAGGAACTCCGAAGAAAACCCTATAAAGGTACAGCGTAAGTCCAACGGAAAGGATGTTGAATGCCGTTCCCGTAACTATCTGGTGCTGCTTCAAGTAAACGGTAAAGTAGCCGTACACTGCCCCTACGACAAAACCAGCCAACACGGCAGAAACAAGGCCTATTCCGATGCTTTTGGTCAGGTACGCGCCAACGAACCCCGCCCAGGCTCCTATGAGAAAAATCCCCTCTATGGCTATGTTCATTACACCTGTTCTCTCAACGAATACCTCCGCCAGGGCCCCTATAAGTAAGGGGGTACTCATCATCACAGCTCCTTTAAGGATACCCTCTACGATCATTTGCGAGGCCCCTCCTTCCTCTCTTCGGCTTGCAACATTTTCTTCTCCATCCTTACTAGGATCCGCTCCTTAAGGAAATAGGAAAAAATAACAGAAATCATTACCAGCCCCTCCATTATCCCTATGATGCTAGAGGGAATGGAAGAGGTCTGAACCACCAAGTTTCCTCCCACCTTAAGGGCTCCGAAAAGGATGGCCGCAAATATAATTCCCAGTGGATGGGCGTTGCCCAATATGGCTATTCCTATACCTTCAGCACCAAGATATGGGTTGAACCCTTGAACAAGCATATGCTGAATTCCGTTGACCTCCATAAAGCCTGCAAGGCCCGCAAAGGCTCCACTTATGAAGAAAACCTCCACGAAAATCCGTTTTTCGTTTATCCCAGCGTACCGAGCGCTGTCCCTGTTCATACCAACTGCCCTTATCCTGAATCCCAAGGTAGTCTTCCATAAAATGAAATATGCCAGAGCAGCCACAACAACAGCCAGCACGAATCCCCAGTGGAGTCTGGTATGAGGTATTATTTGAGGTATCCACGCACTTTGGGTGATCACATCAGTTTGGGGATATTCTCCTTTGCTTTCAATCAAAGGCCCTCTTATCAAGTAGTTCATAATGGCTATGGCAACGTACGTGGACATCATGCTTATCAAAAACTCGTTGGCATTGAACCTTGCCTTGGCATAGCCCACCAAGGAGCCCCACAGCCCGCCAGCAGCTCCACTTACCACTACACAAAGAGGAAGCAACACCAAGGCAGGCAGGTTGCCCATAAACAAAGAACAAGCCACTGAAGCAAGGCACCCCATGTAAAACTGCCCCTGGGCACCTATGTTGAACAATGAAGCCCTGAAGGCGAACCCAAAGGCAAGACCCGTAAGTATAAGGGGGGTTGCCTTGGCGAAGATGTCCGCCACGTTGTAGGCATCTCTGAAAACAAAAATTAGCATTTTTTTATATACGACAAAGGGGTTTGCATCGAGAAGCAACATAAGGGCCCCGCTTAAAGCCAAACCTAGAAACACTGAGTAAACGGGAAAAAGGGAAAGAGCTATCTTCTTACTCTGCTTCATCGTTGGACACTCCCATCATCGCAAGGCCTATCTCATCAACTTTGGCGTCTTGCCTATTGAATACTTTCACTATCTTTCCTCTGTAAATTACTCCTATCCTATCTGAAAGGGCCAATACCTCAGAAAGTTCAGTGGATATGAGCAGTATGGCCTTACCCTCTGATCTGGCTCGCAAAAGGGTCCTGTGAACGTAATCTATAGCTCCGAGATCAAGTCCCCTGGTAGGTTGCACTGCGACCAAAACAGTAGTGGCAATATCCATTTCCCTGGCTACCACGACCTTCTGCTGGTTCCCACCAGAAAGGCCTCTAACTTTTACTTTCGATGAAGGAGCTTTTATAGCGTACTCACCTATAGCTTTTTGAGCATATTGATGTATGTTTTCCTGGAGCAGGACCCCCTTAGCAGAGAACTTTTCGCTTTCAAACTTCCTCAATATCAAGTTCTCCTCTATGTTCATGTCCAGCACCAATCCTTCTCTGTGCCTGTCAGCAGGTATATAGCCAACTCCTTCGTTGATAATCTCCACAACTCTCCTACCGACTATGTTCCTGCCTTCAAGTAAAACCTCACCTCCCTCAACGGACCGCAAGCCACAAAGGGCCTCTGCCAACTCCTCCTGGCCGTTTCCGCTTACACCAGCAATGCCGAATATCTCTCCTGCTCGAATATCCAAGCTCAATTGGTCCACGGCCATGTGACCCCTTGCGCTTTTGACCTTCAAGTCCCTTACGCTCAGGACAACTTCCCCTGACAAATTGCCTTCAGAAGGATTGGTTACCGTTATTTCCTCCAATTCCTTGCCGACCATCATCCTAGCGAGCTCATTTTCGGAAGCCTCCTGCCTGGACAGCTCTCCTGTTACCATCCCATTCCTCATTACAACGATCCTGTCGGCAATCTCCATTACCTCGTTTAGTTTATGGGTTATGAACACGACGGAATTTCCTGCTTTTCTGAAGTCCCTTACGAACTCGAAAAGTTTCTTGGTGTTCTGAGGGGTCAAAACCGCCGTGGGTTCGTCCATTATCAATATTCTTGCTCCTGCATATAAGGCTTTGAGTATCTCTACTCTCTGTTGCATACCTACAGTGAGCTGGTTTACGTAAGCGTATGGATCTACCTCTAGGCCGTACTTTTTGCCGATTTCCTCTATCTCCTTGGCCACTTCAGATACAGAGGCTTTCCCTTTGGGAGTATTGAAGGCGCTTAGCAGCACGTTCTCCACGACCGTATGTACCGGAACCAAGGTGAAGTGCTGGTGAATCATGCCTATGCCTAGTGATAACGCGTCCTGAGGAGAGCGAATATCCGCTTTTTTGCCGTCTATCCAGATCTCCCCCTCGTCAGGCAAGTACATACCGTAAAGGATCTTCATCAACGTAGACTTACCCGCCCCATTCTCTCCAAGAAGGGCCAAAACTTCGCCTTTTTTGACCGTAAGGTTTACCTTGTAGTTCGCTACGGTCCCAGGGAAATATTTAGTGATACCTATAAGCTCTACGGCTTTGTCTTCACGCTCTATGGGCATTGTAATCACCGCTTTGAAATAATTTTGTTCAATGGAAGGGTGGGGAAGAGGCCTTCCCCACCGTAGCATTTACATTACTATTCCAGTGGCTCTGGGAACTGGGAAAGGAACTTAAGTAATTGCCCTTTCTCTATGGCTTCTTCTGCTTGGGAGACCAAATCTCTTGTTTCCTGGGAAACTTCATCAGTATAAGCAACTTTTACTATCCCCTCGGCGATACCAGCTTCGTTGACTACCGGCTTGAGTTCGCCCTTCAGATACTTATCGACTGCCCAAACGTACATAGCCTTGAAATCAAAGAACACACTGGCTACAACTGTCCCGGGAGCAACATCGTTCTGGTTGCTCGCGAAACCTACGAACTTGACGCCCTTCTCCTTTGCAGCCTGGATAGCACCAAGGCCAACCTGGTTGGCGTAGAAGAAGAGGACATCTGCTCCTTTTTCTATCATTGAAGTGGCCATCTGCTTGCCCAAAGCTACATCGCTCCATGAATTGGCATAGGCGCGCATGGCCTTGACTTCCGGTGTGCCCACTCTTGCTCCATACTCGTAAGTGTTAAGCAGCCTTATCATAAGCTTGTTAGGAAATCCTCCAACAAGACCTATCTTGCCACTCTTGGTGGTCTTGCCCGCTATAATTCCGGCGAGGAAGCTCCCTTCATACTCCTTGGGCAAAATGGGGCAGACATTGGGCTCTTTCGCCACGACTCCGTTTATCACCATGAAGGTGGTTTTGGGGTAATTAGGTGCCACCCTCTGAGCTGGCTCATCAAACTGGGTTCCTGCTGCCATGATTAGGTCGTAACCCCTGTCCGCGTAATTTCTAAAGGTGGACTCGTAATCACTGGCTTGAACGTTTTCCACATACTCGATATTGGTGCCTAACTCCTTATTGGCCGCTAGCAAGCCTGCGTAGTTTGTGGCGTTCCAGCTCTGGTCGTTTATGGGCCCAGGCAATATGAGAACCATCTTGTAATCCCCCGGACTCTTAGCCATGGCGACCCCGCCAAAAACCATCACAAGACACAACACCATTAGGACTCCAACTATTCTCTTCGTTAACTTCACGCTCTATACCTCCTCTATTGTTTTGTACTTATTACCTTCCTCCCATGGTTAGGGCCATCACTGCCTTTGCGGTATGGAGCCTGTTCTCCGCCTCATCGTAAATTACCGAATGAGGTCCGTCGATGACCGAATCCTCCACCTCGTTCACCCTGTCTGCCGGAAGAGCGTGCATGTACAGGGAATCCTTTGCGGTCAGGCTCATCATCTTCTCGGTGCATTTCCAGTGTTTGTTGGCCTCGAGAAGAGAATCTATGACGGCTGTGTCCTCATTGGTAACCCAATTGCCCCAGTTCTTGGGGAACACCACGTCCGCATCCTTGTAGGCCTCTTCCTGATCGTGGGTGATCTTGAGGGAGCCTCCATTTTCCTCTGCATACTTTTTGGCCTTTTCGATTACCCAATCAGGAAGGTCGTACCCTTCCGGATAAGCCAACGTCACATCTATGCCCCAGCGGGGGAACAAAAGCACCTGGCTCACCGGAACGGATATGGGTTTCTTGTGGGTCGTGGCATAGGCCCAGATAATTGATACCTTGAGATTACGAAGATCTCTACCTTTTTTCTCTTGAATGGTCATGAGGTCCGCTATGGCCTGAAGAGGGTGATACAGGTCGTCCTGCATGTTTATGATCGGCACAGTGGAGTACTTGGCCATCTCCCTGAGGTACGCGTTGCCGACCTTCCAGAAGCAGTTTCTGCATGCTATGGCATGGCCCATACGAGAAAGAATGACAGCCGTGTCTTTCGCCACCTCACCATGTGCTATCTGCATGTTGCTGGTATCCAGGAAGTGAGCGTGGCCTCCAAGCTGAGTGATACCAGCCTCCATGGAGTTTCTCGTCCTGGTGGACTGTTCGAAGAACATCAAAAAGACCGTCTTGTTGGGCAGGTATATGGTGGGTCTATCCATGGCAAAAGCTCTTTTCAGTTCGTACGAACACTCCAAAAGGGTCTCTATCTCCTCCTTGGTCCACTCAGTCAAAGTAATAAAATGTTTCCCTCTGAAAATCGTCTGCATTTTCTTTTCCCTCCTACTTTCTTCATGTTTTTAATAATTCTGAACATATATGGAAGGAATGACTGCGTACATCGCTGCAGCCTTCACCAGCTCATCCTTCCATGTTCTCTCGTTTGGAGCATGCGCCTGATCCTCATGTCCAGGCCCAAACCCTATACATGGGATGCCGTATCTTCCCATTATGGAAACGCCGTTGGTTGAAAATCCCCATTTGTCCACAAAGGGGTCCTGACCAAAAAGGTTCTTATAGGCCTTTATGGTTGCTTGACACGCCGGGTGTTCCTCCTCAAGGACCCATGCAGGGAAGTAACACTCGGTGGGATAAACCAATCCGGTATAGGAAGGTTTATCGTAGCTGTACATGGAGACTTCCGCGCCGCTTTCTTTTACGGAAGGTAGGTTGCGTATCTCCTGGAGGGCCTTTTCCCATGTCTCTCCCCACGTAAGTCTTCTGTCGATGGATATCCAGCAGCTGTCTGCGACGGCACATCTTGACGGGGAGGTGAAGAATATCTCAGAGACCGTAAGGCTACCCTTGCCCAGGAACGGGTCTTCGTGCAGGTTTTCGTGAAGGGCCCTCAGCTCTTGAAGTATGGGAGCCATCTTGTAAATTGCGTTGTCTCCTCTTTCCGGGACTGACCCGTGACAGCTAAGACCTTTGGTCTTGACTTTTATTTCCATCCTGCCTCGCTGTCCCCTATAGATATTGAGGGACGTGGGCTCAGTTATAACAACGAACTCAGGCCTTATTCCATCTTCCTCTATGATGTACTGCCAGCAAAGTCCATCGCAGTCTTCCTCCTGAACCGTTCCCGTAACCAATAGGGTATAGTCGTCCTCCAAACTCAGGTCCTTTATGATTCGGGCCGCATAAACCATGGAGGCCATGCCTCCTTCCTGGTCGCTGGTACCCCTTCCGACTATTACCTGGTCATCCTCGTAACCCTCATAGGGATCTACCTCCCATAGGCTCAAATCCCCCACTCCTACGGTATCTATGTGGGCGTCCATGGCTATGAGCCTTGAGCCCTTGCCCACGTAACCCAAAATGTTACCCATGGGGTCTATTTCAACCTTATCGAAACCTACCTTTTCCATCTCTTCTTTGATGCGAAGGATCACATCCCTTTCCTGACAGCTTTCGCTAGGTATGGCCACCATGTCGCGGAGGAACCGGGAGATGTCCTTTCTGTATTCTTCCGCTTTTTTCAGCACCTTATCAAACTCCACGATCGATCATTCTCCTTTCCTGGTTTTAAGAGACTAGTAAGCTTTTCCTCACCAAGGCGCGTAGCCCATGAGCCTTGGGAGGAAAAGGGGTATACCGGGAAATACAGTTATCAATATGAGAACAGAAACCACAACAAGAATAAAAGGGAATATCTCTCTGCTCAGCTGCTCTATGGTCAGCCTACTTATGCCGCAGGCTACGAACAGGCACGCCCCCACCGGCGGAGTCATCAAGGCTATGTTGAGGGAAAGAACCATTATTATGCCGAAATGGAGGGGATGAAAGCCCATCTTCACGGCCAACGGGTGAAGGATGGGACCAAGGATTATGAGAGCCGCCGCTATGTCCATGAACATTCCTACGAAAAGCAGAAGAAGGAGTATCATTCCCATGACAACCCATTTGTTGGTGCTTATGCCCAACATAAGATTAGCGACCTTTTCCGGAATCTGCTCCATGGTGAGCACCCACCCCAATATGGAGGCAGCAGCTATTACCAAGAAAACCACTCCGGTAGTTCTAGCCATCTTGATGAAAATGGGAACCAGGTCTCTCACGGTTATGCTTCGATATACTACGAAGCCCACGAACAATGCATAGGCAACAGCTACCGCCGCAGCCTCCGTCGGGGTAAAAACACCGCTTAGAATTCCACCCAGGATGATTATGGGCATAAGGAGAGCCACAAAGGCCTCCTTAAAGGCAAGGATCATCTCTTTCAGCGTAGCCCGTCTTTGACCGACGGGATAACCTCTCTTTTTGGATATCCTCGCAGTTAGTATCATCAGTGCTACGGCAACCAGTATCCCCGGAAGGATGCCTGCCAAAAACAACCCAGCTATGGAGACCTGCATGAACGCCCCGTAGATGACCATTATGTTGGAGGGAGGGATTGTGGGCCCTATGATTGATGAAGACGCTGTAACTGCCGCAGAAAAATCCTTGTCGTACCCTTCCTCAACCATGGCTGGAATAAGCATGGAGCCTATAGCTGCTGTATCGCTTACGGCTGCTCCAGTAAGTCCGGCAAAGAACACCGAGGCCACTATATTTGCATGTGCAAGCCCACCCTGAAGGTGCCCCACAAGTACGTTGCTGAACTTTACGAGCTTCTGAGTGATACCCGTCTTGTTCATTATGTCTCCAGCCAAGATGAAAAAGGGCATGGCCATGAGGGTGAACATATCCACTCCCGCAAAATATCGCTGGGGCACTAACTGAAGTATGGAGGGAACGTTCATCTTGAGCATGGAAAGAAGTCCAGTAACCCCCAAGACAAAGCCTATGGGCATGCCCACTACGAGAAATATCACGAACACGGCAGTTATAAAGCCAGTCATCGCCCATCCCCCTCGTATAATATGTCTTAGAAATTATCAAGAAGTTTTTATAGCTTCTTGA
>NZ_DAITZW010000024.1:0-27513 GCF_036847465.1 Thermovirga lienii
CTAACATAGCCGAACGGTAATAACCGTCCACACTTGATATCATGTATATCATGTCTATTTTCTGACTTGAAATAAAGTTGACATACTGCCAAAATAGCGCTATATGAATATTAGATAGATTGCATCAATAAAGGAGGAGTGGGTTATGACTAAACAGGAGATTCTTAAAAAAATGAAGGAGATAAAGGAAAATCCTATAACTCTACCCCGAAGGGCGACATTAGGAGAATACGCACAGCTTTACGATGCTCTTTATGACCGTCTTGCAGAGGTAGTGTGCCTAGCACAACAGATTGTCAACATGCCGTGTGTAGCAGGAGCTCAATTCTGTCAACAGGAAATGGAGAAAATAAACGCAAAAATAGAACTTATAGAAAAAATATTTGCAAAACAGATGGCTGCTGATGCCAAGAGGCGTCAGATGGCGGAAACATATGCTAAAGAAATTATGCAGAAAGCGTATGAACAGATATATAAAGAAAAAGCGGTGAATATCAATGTTGGAGTCAACATGTAATATCAACTTTAACAAGGAATTCCAACATATAAAGAGCATATATAACTTGCAGCATGGAATTTTAACACGACAACAGGAGCAGGAGTTAATCAAAAAGTATTTCGAAGGAGAAGCCGAGCAGATAAAAAACGAAGCTCTTCAGCAGCTAATTGAAGGCAACTTACGTCTTATTGTGTCTTCCGCAATGCGTTTTTATAAATTTACGCAAGTACCAGGAGCCGCCTACACACTATCAGACCTAGTACAGGAAGGTATTATAGGTCTTATGACAGCACTAGATAAGTTTGATATGGAGAAAGGATATAAGTTTTCTACTTACGCTAAATGGTGGATAGACCACAGCATACAGCGAGCCTTATTCAACAACAACTATATGATACGGGTACCAGAAAATGTCATCAAACTCAAGGCAAAACATGACAAGGGACAAGCAGAAAATATTACAAACGAACAGTTAGAAAAAATACAGCAGGCATCGACAATTAGTATGATATCTCTAGATACTCCTGTTGACGAAGAGGAAAAAGGTCGGACAGTAGCCGACCACATCGCAGAGTACGACGCACAGGAAACCGAAGACCAATTTTTGACTCATGTCGAAAAAATAGAAACCCGTATTTTGGTACAAGAAGCCATGGAAAGCCTTACAGAAACAGAAAAAACCTACATAAAAATGCGTTTTGGCCTCGATGGAGAAATACCCAGCACCCTTGCAGAGATAGGTGCAGTATTGGGGCTTTCCAAAGAAGGTGTCCGTCAAATAGAAATTAGAGCCCTCAAAAAAATTAAAGAGGCAATAGAAGACAGATATATGTCACATGTAGAAGAACAGGAGGTAGAGCCATACGTATAAGTCCTACAGCCTGAGTTCTACCTCTGCAACGTTGGAACTACCTCTGTTCTTTTTCCTTTGCACCTTATCTTTATACATGCGTTCGTCTGCAAGCTGTACAACTTCGTCAGCATTAGCGCTGTCCTTTGGGAAGACGGCGATACCTATTGATGTACTAACTCTATACTGTTTATCTGCATACTCTGCTCCTACAAGCTGATTGACATCAATCGCCTCAATATTCTCTCGTATCCTCGTCGCAATAACATCTGCTACCTTTGAAATGTCACCCAACATCAAAACGACGAATTCATCTCCTCCATAACGACAGACCAAATCGTCTTGCCTCCTGAAGGTCTGCTGCAGTACTTGTGAAACCCGCTTAAGAGTCTCGTTTCCAGCTTCATACCCCAATTCGTCATTTATCTGTTTAAACCCATCTAAATCCAGAAACATAACGGAAAAAGGAATCCCGCTTTTGACACAATTACTAATCTCGTTCTGAAAAGCCGTTCTGTTAGGCAAGTAGGTAAGAGGGTCCAGAGCAGACCTCTGCTTCAACAGAGACATGCTGCTTTTTATGTGATACCTCATCGCCTCTAGAGCCTTTGCCAGAATAGCAAATTCCTTATAGTTCATTCTTTTCTGCAGCACCATGTTTTCCGCCTCTAGGTCCTTTTCGCTATCTGTATTCTCAACGCTTGTATAAGAACTGACTAAATACATGATATTCTGAATGTCTTCAAAGATATTGGTATACGTCCCCTTTACCATCTCTTTATACACAATAACTGGACCGTACAGCAAAACCAAAAAAACAAGAGTTAAAAGTGCCATTCTCTTCCAGAAAAATCCTCGCGCAACCATCAAGACAACAGATATAGGAAAGGGCTCAAGTTTTGCTTCTGTATATACGTCAACAATTTTTACCACACCAGAAGCAGAGGCAACTTTAACTGCCCCCATAGGCAACAATTCTCCAACAGCCAACCGGAGTTTGCCGGCAGGAATAATACAGCGTATAAACATCCTCTCTGGAGACTGTTTTCTTTGAATAAGAAGAGGCTTATATGCGATTATATTATTGTTGTCCCCACTTAACTTGAAGACTGTTTTAGTTGTTCCAGGAGGAATCGCAAACACATTCTTGTCTTCCGCCACAATGTTCTTTAAGGCTTGAGACACATCTTTCATAGGTTGGAACTTGTACGCTCTTCCCTGCAGGTCTACATACGACAAATCTTCTATAAGAGACCTCTCCACACCACCCAACAGGGACATTTCTATTTCAGTGTCTATTTGTCGGGATAAATTACGGCTGTATTCTGTGATTATCTGGCGTGTCGATTCCAATAAAGCAAGCGAATTAGACCTCTGTGTCCAAAAACTTATGACGCTCGCCACAATCAGAAAAACGACCAGAAAAACCCCTGCTCCTCTTGCCTGAATATCAGAAAAGTTTTTTTGTGTCTGCTTCATTTTTTTGTCATAAAACCTCCTTAAATTTTCCTTTTTTTCTTTCCTTTTTTTCTTTTGGTGTGAATACTATACATAGACTTATATACTTAAAAATGACCACATAATAAAGAATATAGTTAAGAGTACTTGTAAAACAAATAACGACTATAGAAAGGGGCGTTAAAGTTGTCAGAAAATTTGATTGCCAGCAGCAAAACTGCGATTGTTCAGGATATCTCTCTACAAATAAGTAACCCTTCAGAATTAGAATACAAGCTCAACAACTCCTTTACTGCTCACATAGAATCCCCATGCAACATACACATGAAGCTCACCGATAAATTTATAGTATTTTCGTCCCTTAAGATACTATATGCGTTAATCAAAATGCTGGAGACGTTAAACCCAAAACTTTTTAAACACCATCACTTAAAGACCGCTCTTATCAGTAGAATACTGAATCAAGATATATTCAAAGGCCCTAATGCTTTTGTCTGGAGACAAAAAGTAACACGAGCATGTCTTCTACACCACCTAGGACTGTTCTTGACCATGGGAGGAGATATTAGCCGGCAGTTCGCACTACAACCTCATAAACTCCTTGTTAAAGTATGGAAACAGAACAACAGCGTCAAAAACAGTTTTCTGATAGGAAGCTCGTTTTTACGTGGGCTAACAGATCCTGCTTTATCAGCTTTGCACCCAATAATTTTCGGGTGTGCTTTTTCTTGGAACGACTTAAAACAAATAAACAGAAGAGAATGCATTAACAGTCCCGTGTTAACAGAATACGAAATAATGGCATCATCGATTGTACAGCTTTCCAGTAGAATATCCTTCTCCCATGCGATTAACGACATAGTAGGGGATCTGCAGCAGCGGATTTTACGGGATATAAAACATTGCCTTCAGAACGGAATAATTGCCCCCGACGTTGCTGCCAGTGCACATACGCTATTTTCCCGCCGACAGGATATATGGCTGGATTTAGAGTATCCTGAGAAGTGGGAATCAGAAATACTGCAGGCCGTAGAACAGCCTACCAGCTATACGGCAGACAATATTTACGACTTCTTTTTCTCTTTAACAGACATTATCGAGTCTAGAAGTTCTTTTACAAAAGATCATACTGTCGGCGTTACTTGTGTTGTTCAAGCCTTTGCGAAAGCTATAGGGGCATCGGAACTGGAAGCACAAAAGCTAAAACTGGCAGCGATTATGCACGATATTGGCAAGATTGCCATCCCTCTGCATATACTGCACAAACAAGGGAAATTGACGCCTCAAGAGTGGAAAAAGATAAAAGAACATGTATATATGCCGTACCTTTTCATGAAAGATGTCTTTCCACCTGAACTGCATTCTGTGCTGACAACAGCTTCACTCCACCATGAGAGGTTGGACGGTTCAGGCTACCCTTGGGGACTGAAACACGAAAGCATTCCTTTAGGAGCCAGAATTCTTCAGGTCGCAGACATGTTTTCTGCCTTGCTCGAACATCGGCCGTACAAAAAACCTCTAAGTTTTCATGAGACTGTAGAATTGCTACAGCAGGACATGAAACAGAACAAAATCTGGAAGGGGATTACTTCACAGGCTTTTGATTGGGCATACGAATCGCTTAGAAATATTTTTCCTCATTTGCATTAGATAGGACATTACACCGCTCATTCCTCTAATTATTCATATTTAAAAGATAAAAGAAGGGCTTAATGCCACTCTTTTATTCTTTTATACATATTTGCATGTATTGATATACCACTATACAATTATACAATTATCTTCTTATACCGATATCTTATAATACGAGCATCACAAAAAAACTAATACCCTAACATAAAGAAAGGTGCTTCTGGTTCTCTGTTTGTCTTTGACACCGTATAGCCGCTATAATCGCTGTTTTTTGTCGTTCCCTTATTTGAGACAGTTTTGCCTTTAGTTTTTTGCGAAGCTGTTTTTATTGTCGTTCTTTTGTGTTTTATACTGTTTTTGGTATTCGTCTTTTCTGCTGTAGTCTTTGTTCTTGTTCCGGTGTTTCTTTTTTTCGTCTTTTTGGATGTCTGCCGCCCAATTGACTGTAAAATCTCCTCTTCTTCGGGGCTTAGGGTAATACGGGACATACGCTTTGCTCTTTCAATGCCTGCCAACACAACTTTTTTGTAGAATTCTGCCAAACTCTTTTTCCAATCAGCCTCTCCCAACTCAACTTTATCTAAAACCTCTTCTACCTTCGCTGTAAATCCAACATCTACAATTTCAGGAATAGCCTGTTTTGCCCATTCCAATACCCGTTTACCCATAGGTGTGATGTAATAACTCTTTTTCTGTTCCTGTATATATTTCCGCTTCTTCAGCGTACTAACTATGGCGGCGTATGTTGAAGGACGCCCTATTCCGTATTTTTCCATAGCGGCAACAAGAGAGGCGTTGTTGTATCGAGGCGGAGGGGTGGTCTCCTTTTCCTCTAACGCAACTTTACCTTTTACCTCTTCTCCCTTTGAATACTCTTTTTTTAACAGCTCTCCCTTGTCTTTTGCCGGCAAAAACTTTCTCCAGCCTTCAAACACCAACTTTTTACCCTTCGCAACAAACTTGATTTTGTTGATCTTGGGATCGGAGGACGCAATGTAGCCTTCTACTTTCACGGTATCCCATACTGCATGTTTGGACTGAGAAGCAAAAAAGTGATGCCAGATCAAGTGGTAGAGTTTCCATTCGTCCTCACTCAGCTTGCCCTTCATGCGTGATGGGTGATATTCCGGCTTCATATGTGTTGGATGAATGCACTCATGAGCATCCTGTGTCTTGTTGCTGTTTCTGTGCTGAATAGGCTTATCAGGAACAACATCAGGATGCTCTTTGCGTAGGTAGTCCAACGCCTTTTCCTGTTCTTCAGGAGAAAGACGGACTGAATCCGTCCTCATGTATGTAATAAGATGAGCGCTCTCAAAGAGACTTTGTGCAACTGACATAGTCTTGGAGCTGTCCCACCCAAAGCGTTTGTTTCCCAACTGCTGCATAGTGCTGGCCGTAAGAGGTTTGGGAGGAGCTTCCTTGACTGTTGACTTGGTAACATTAGAAACAACAATCCCTCCGCTGGCCTTAGCGGCAGACATAACTGCCTGAGCAAGGTCCTTTTCGGTTATCTTATCGCTCTGAAAAACAGTTCCCGCCTCATCTGTAAGGGTTACATGCCAGTAGGGTTCAGGAACAAAATTGGTTATCTCCTGTTCTCGTGCTTCAATAAGACCTAACGCAGCAGTCTGTACACGACCTATTGAACAGCCGTTTTGTCCTAGGTTTCTGGAGACAAGAGGAGAAAACTCATACCCTACAATACGGTCCAGTACCCTACGTAGTACTTGTGCCTTTACTTGATTCATGTTGATCTTGTCAGGGTGGCGAAGAGCCTTTTGAATCTCTTCTTGAGTAATTGCTCCAAAACGAATGCGACTGGTACTGTTAGCCGTTTTCTTTATCTCCTGCTGAACATGATATGCTATTGCTTCCCCTTCTCTATCAGGGTCAGAAGCAATATATACGTCAGCCCCCTTACAGGCAGACTTCAATTCCCGTATAACCTTGCTCTTTCCACGCAGAGGCTTCAACTCAAAGGAGACTTCAGGAGATGGGCCGTCTAGCTTGACCTCCACACCCATTTTATCAGGAGGAAGGTCCTTAATATGTCCCAATGTCGCTTTGACGACATACCTGCCGTTTAACATCTGATATATGCTTTTTGCCTTCGTCGGGCTTTCAACTACAATGACTTTTTTGCTCACTTTATCACCTCACCATATCTGGAGCGGTATATTCTTCCTTCTCTTTTTCTCTATCTTTAGGCGACGACTTGGATATGTCCGACATGACAACTGGCCTGTCGTAATTGAATCCCACAGAATGCATCTGAACCAACTTCTGAAGCAGAGGAGACGTAGCAGTCATGTTGAATGCACCGCTCAACTGTTCAGCAAGAACTGCTACACGCTCCCTACTGATATCTGCCTCATTCTCCTCCGCCGACTTACGCCTTTTATCAGAAAGTATCTTTACTCCTTCTGATTCTGCCCTACTTAAAATATGCTGCTTTTCTGCTTCCGATATATCCATCTTTTTTTCATCTGTTTTACACAACTGCCGACAGAATCGGCACAAAATATACTCTTCCCGACCTTCCACAAAATCCATATCCCGGCTTTGCAAATCTTTCTGTAAAGACTGATACATGGAAGCAAGTTCCTGCCCTTCTTTCCCCAACAGTTCTGCAGCCTTACCAATCGCACTGCTGACATTGTCCAATCCTGCTTTATGCAGAGTCTGCACTGCCAACCCCTTCATAATGTCGTACATCATAACAGGAAGACTGCCTTGACCGCAGCGTTCCTCAAACTTCTGCTTGATATCCTTCGCCATTGCCGCAACAATCACAGATTTCACCATAGAAAGGTCTGTTTTCTGTATGGACGAACTCAAAGATTCCAACTGCGAGATGCTTGCCCATATCTCAGGGGGCATGATCCTCATCATCATGTCTGTAAAAATGGGAGATACGGCAAATTTCAACTGTTTGAGGTAATCTATATCTTCTGTCTGCATAAAACATGACTTCAATTCTTGAGTCATTTGCTTAGGATCATTCTGATTCGCCACAACTATATTTGCTACTTTATGAGCCAAATTAGAACTCATAACAGAAGAATAATTGGACTTCAGCTTCAGATAGTTTTTTACAATTGTTTGATCTACAGTATCCCCCTGTTTTTTCTGCATATTCTGCATAGACTGAACTATATCCTGTGCCAGCTCTTCAGCATGTCGTTCAAAAGAATGTTTCATGGCGTTTAAGCTGGCGGTTACCAGAGCAGGAATAGTATCTGCATTTGGTTTTTTTTGGAGGCCTGCGGAAGTCTTTTTAAGCATGTACGACGAATACAACTGCTTGTTGTTAATTATTTCATTGTATACCTCTGCAAGAGGGCTTATATTCTTTTTTGTGGTACGGGCAACCCCTGTAATCATGTTGGCTATGCGGTTGATGGTTTCCTGATAATTCATAAAGGTATGACGGTACCTGGTCAACTTATCCATACCCAAGACAGAGAAGCTGTTCTTTTCAAACAAAGAAGAATTGAGCTGCACAGTAAATACTTTGTTTATGCTCCACCGTGATTTAGCAGCCTGACTCAACAAACGCAGTTTGTCTGCCACCCCCGGTAAACCTGACAAAACAGAGTCTGTTTTAGTGAAATAGTCTACAGTAAAACAGCTTGTCCCTATATCCCAATCTGCTTGTGCACTATCTTTCAACTGGCGGGACATATACACCAGATGAGGGTTATACGCCTCCTGATATATCCCTTTGGCAACAGATTTAAGCCCCTGTAACAGTTGAACCACTTGCGGCTCTGTCGGAGACAGAGGCCTCGATGTTTTCTTCTGCGTCTCGTATTGGAAGAGCGTATTGTACAACCCCTCCTCTAGGCGGTTTGTCAGTTCAATATATTTATCCGAAATTTTTGTTACGTGAGACAGAACAGAGACAGGACTTTCCCCTGCCGCCAAAGGGATAATAATCTCAGGAAGAGCCATGTTTCCCATAATGCGTATGGCCATCGCGTTCGCCTTTTCTCGTGCGATGTAGTGAGAAGTATTCAAAGCCTTTTTTGCCAATCTCTGATGCTGTAGATGTGCTCTCTGAGACTCCAGCATAGCCACCAGCATAGGAAGGGCAATGAGCAAAACCGATGCAGGACCGGCGGCAGCAGCAAGACAGATCATCCCCATCATCTGATCAGGAGAAGACAAAGTTCTATACATATTCTTCGTCATGCCGGAAACTTCTCTGTGCCACATCTCCTCCATCTGCTGTTTCCGCCGCAAAACGTCAGGCTCCAGCTTTTCAATACGCTTCAAACACTCCTTCTCATACACAACAGCCGCCTGTTCAAGTATCTGCATAGCCTTTCTGGCTCCCCATACTCGGACATCAGGATCGGGGCTAGTCAGTACGCCATGCAGAGGAGAATATTCAGAAGACAGCTCTTGAATAGCCGCCATCAGCTTGAGGTTTGCCGACTTCAACGACGTTTCATATTTCTGCCCTAAAGCTATCCCTCGATACGTATCCATCTTGTAGTCCATCATGATATTGGAAATGCGGTTTATCAAATCTTCAGAGTCCACGGATTTTTCTAATCGAAGCATTTGCTCTTCAGTCAATTTAGGGGCAGGAAGGATAGGAGACTCTCCGCCAAGCAGAATATGACTAGGAACCAGACTGATATTTTCAGGTTTAATGGGCCTGCCCTCCGCCATAGCCTGCCGGAGGTGTTTTATTTGTTTCATTTTGCCGCCAGACCCGTCAGTTTCATCATCATAATAAAAGAGACCCGCCTCAAACATAACCTCAGGAGAATAAACTTTGTCGTTGATATATTTATTCTGTTCATACACCTGTTTGTAATGTTTGTAGGCCTCTAAAATCTCATGAACATCTTCTATATAGTCAATCGGTAAAGTTTGACTGTTAGTCCCTTGTGCAATTACCACAATTAGCCCCTCCTTCTGATAATATATACATAAAAAGCATATTTGTTTTTGCCACAAAAACCCATATATTTAACACGAGAGAAGTACAAATATGTACGCCAAAAAACAACTTAAATGGAGGCTTGTGCCCATGAGAAAAGATCAGCCTCATATACAACAGGCACCGCAGGAACAGCAGTTGGCTTTATATAGAATAGGAGTGGCGCTCAACAGCGAGTTTATGGGAGTGCTGCTTACCCGCTTTATTCTGGACTGTTGGGGTCAACAAAAAATCCCTGTCATCAACTGTAAGGGGATTAAAGTGGTTAAAGGGGGAAGATTGGTAAAAGGCTGTCTGTCGGAATTGAAGACAAGACAGAAAAAGCCTAAAACACGGTATATCATGGAAACAAAAATTACGTATGCTACAGAAAACGTAAAAAAAGCACTCTCCCACATAGCTATTTTATGCAAGCAGTTTATTCTCTATCATACTCGTAAAAAGAAAGAAACTGCCCCGCTTTAACAAGTAAAGGCCCAGACCTGAAACAGTCTGGGCTTTCACCTCCCTTCCTTGGAAGCGACTTATGTTAACCGGCTATAGTGCCAAGTCAAACCCAAAATCTTCTTCTGGTGGATTTGTCTGTTCGCTCTTTGTTTGAGCCTCCTGTTGTTCCTTCTCTTTTTTTAATTTTTTTAAAGCAAACATTTTTGCCGTTTCCTGTTGTGCAAGAAGTTCCTGCTCTGTACCTACAAAGAAAATGACTCTATTGTATTTGGAGATAAACGGCTCAAACTCCTCCATTTCTGCTGCCTTAGGATACTTCTCATGAAAATCAGGCGACAAAGACAGGCTAGTTCTGGTATAGCCCGAAATTTTGATCCCCTCTATTTCACAAGCAACTTTGTCGCTCTCTTCTTCTGTGGCCGACCATATCATTTGGTCTATCATCTTCTTCATATTAGCCGCCTGCTTGCCTATCTTCTTACTGTTCTGGCTAGCCTCCCTGTATATCTGGAGAAGTTCTGGAGTATTGCGTTTCGGGTACGATTCAAACGTAATCCTTATCATCTTCGCCATATCTTGGTTCTGCATGTCTTTTGGATAAGTTATCTTGACCACCTTGGACTCTGTGGCCTGCAGGAGGTGCTTGCGGCCTGTGAGTTCCAAGAACGAAGCCAGATTATTAGTTGCCCTCAGAGATGACACCTCTATCTCCTTATGCACCACAAGCAGTTCTCCCTGTCCTTTTACCTTTACCCTGTAGCAATCTCCGCTAGCAGGAAACCTCTCTCTCAAAACTTCTTTAGCGGCGTCCGCTATATCCTGCTGTATATCACTCTTGGTCTTCAAATCACGGTATTTGTTGAGCAGACTGTACAGAGTAAACCTCATCTTATCTGGCATTTCTATCTGAACCGCCGTTTTCTTTTTTGCCGCCATATTATTTCCCCTCCCGTATATTTCTCATTATTCAGCTTTATATACTTCCCTATAGAAAAGCCTATGTTTTTTTGAGCAAAATACGCAGGAAATAAAAAACAAAAAATTTTTTGGAGGGTAACAGAATGGCTGAGTGTGACGCGATCCATACACACAACGAAGAGTTTTTACGGAAAATCTGCTGGCTTCTGGCAAAAGACGGGACAACAGACATTCACATAACTGAAGGTAGATCTATTTGGGTAAGATGGAACGGCGAACTAAAAGAAATTCCTAGTCTCCAAGTTCCTGAAGAGGGGGTAAACCTCATCACACAGCGTCTGTTGAAACTGCCGACCTTCGACAAGGTGAGCTGCTCCTGTACATGGAACAACCGACGAATAAGGGTAAGGCAGAGCCGTACTGTCGGCAGAAAACAGTTGTTTCTGCGTGTTTTGTCAGATAGAGTCCCTGAAATCCATCAGCTCAACTACAATACCTCTCAGACAAACATACTCCGTTCCATCGCAGACGATACTACGCCCGGCCTCTATCTGGTAGCTGGACCTACAGGGAGCGGTAAAAGCACTCTCATGGCATCGGTGCTCCAAACCATGTTAGACAACCTTCCTATACATATATGTACCATTGAGGACCCTATAGAGTACATGCTCTACGACAACGTTGGAGTGGCAAGCCAAAGAGAGATACCCAACGACGTTATAGACTTTGCGACTGGAGTTAGAGACGTACTGAGAGAAGATCCCGACGTTATAATGATTGGAGAGATAAGAGACCCTGATACTGCCCTGCATGGACTGATAGCATCAGAAACAGGGCATAAGGTGATAGGGACTATCCATGCGGGAAGCTGTCACGACAGTATTGAGAGGTTTATAGGCCTTTTAGGCAGAAAAGAAAACTCAAACTTCTATGGACGTATAGCTCAAGTCCTGCGGTATGTGCTCTACTTGCCCAGCAAATACAAAAATACTGGAAATATGAAGAGGCCCTTAGACATCTTGACCGTAAACGACGCCATTAAGGCAAACATAAGAGAAGGACATATCCACCGTATTCCAACATATTCCACCTCCACTTTATAGCAACACCTTTCAAAAAGGGTGTAAGGCATGGTCTACGAAAAAATCGTGGCTCCATGCCTTACCTTTCCAAAAAAACAAAAACGTAAACTGAAACACCAAAAATATTTAGTCAGTATTAGTCAAAGTCAGAAAAAGTCAGAGAGACCACATATATAATATATATAATATATGTCCCCCCTCTTAAAGTCAAAAAAGGTCAAAGCACAAAAGTGAAATCTGTAAACTTCTCTATATGCAGGAGTTTATTTTAGAGGGACTTATACTGTCTATTCTGTAAAATTTATCTATACAGGACTATTTAGATGGACTTATATCTTATCTGGACTATTTTTTGTTTTTGGAGTTTATGCAGTGCGAGTATACGGCTTTATATTATGAATATTATGATATTATGAGGCTAATGAGGCTCATTTCTGAGTCTGAGGCTAATTTTTTCTGTTCTTCCGCTCGCCACATATATAATATATATAATACATGTCCCTGTGCCGCCCCTATATAAACCTAATATATATAAACATATATATAATTATTATATATAATATATTTATATATAGAGCTGGCGGGAAAGAGTTTGAAGGAGATTGCCCCCCTTAAAATCTATCCCCAAGTTCAAACCACGGGACATCAAAAGTGATATGCTTCCTAGTATCAAGACAGCACTCAGAAGCAGGGCTATTCTCCTGATTTTCATGAAATTGATTGAAAAATTTCCCCTTGTTGGGCTTAGGGGAAGCCTCTGCATCCACGGCGGAACGCTTCATTTGAATGGATGACTTAAGTATTCGAACCTTCACTCCATCAGCTATCTCGATGATGAAGCTATCGTCTTTGACCTCTCTGACGGTTCCCCAGAACCCTCCAGCGGTGATTACTACATCACCTTTCCTGATAGAGGCCAACATCTCCTCGTGCTGCCTTTGCCTTTTCTTCTGGGGCCTCACTATCAGGAAATAGAAGATAACCACGAACACTGCTAAGGGTAATAACATGCCTACTAGTCCACCTTGCTGCAATCAAGACGCCTCCTTACTCATCTATATTCGTTATTTGCGCAATGCACATTCTACCACGACAACCCAACTATTGAAACTCTTTAGTGCTCCTTTGCTGGACTTTTTAAGTAGAAAAGAAGTTTCTCAAGCTCCGCAGCTATGTCCACGTTATAGACCAAAACACCAGGAGGCACAGCAATAGGAGCAGTAGCAAAGGAGAGTATGCCCTTTACCACACCTGACGCTACTGCTTTGTCCGCCGCGTGCTGAGCTGCCCCCGATTGTAGTATCGCCCCCGTGATATTTTTATGCTTTTTACGAAACACAAAAACAGACAGGGGGCTGTAAGAGTGAGAGAGCTTGTTGTACACAACTTTGTATTCCTTATTTACACCTGTGTTTTAACCCTTCTGGCGGCATATCTGTACTTCTTCCCGTATATCCACGCCCTGTCAGATGGACAAGACGAAAACATTCCTTCCCCGTCAGAGATAGAAAAACTTTTCTCTGTCTGCGATTGCCCCTTCCGCATCGCATTGACTGCCACAGCGATGTATGCAGCAGGACTGATGAACCACAACCACACCTGCTGTGCCGCATTGGGAGTGTTTGTTCCCCTGTACATAGCCTCCCTCCACGACTTGGAGGATATGTACGTCTACGACATCGTAGTACTCTCCGCCCTGCCATCGGCAATAAGTATAGGGCTGAACATCTTGGGGCCGCACTCCATACTCTTCGGCATCTCCATAGGCTTCGTGTTCTTCCTCCTCTCCCGAACCTCCTACGCCCTAGGCGAAGGAGACATCATGCCAGCAGGAATAATAGGCATGATCACCAGCCCCCAATACCTCCACGTTGTTCTGGTATGTGCAGGAACCCTAGGAACCATATACGCCATCGCTAAAAAAACAAGGGTTGTCCCGCTCGTCCCCTTTTTATCCATTGGCGGGCTTGTCGCTTTCATCATGACCGTCCAGCACAGCCATTAACCACACAACTCACCACTAACCCTCCTTGTACAATCACAAAAAAAGGGGACGAGCGGTATCCCTCCCTCCACAACAACCCTACAAACTCCCTTATTAACCTATTTATTGCATGCAATTTACAATAGAAGGCTCTAGAAGCTCCTATTTTTGTTTATGCTATAGCAAGAGATGTCTTAAGCCAAAATATTTTTAAATAGACCGCTCTACCGTGGGAATTTAGGTAGAAAAGCAGGAAGGGATATCATGTTTTTGCGACATAACACAATACAGTTTATTATACGACAGCTTATTATGTTTCAGCCCTTTTTTAAAAATTTGGCGGCCCTTTTTAGAGCCGCCTTTCTTTTTTTCTACACGTATCACATATACATCTCAACTATATCACATCTGTGTGATACCTACATTACATGTGTATCATATCTACATCATATGAGTATCATAGGTACATCACATGTATATCATACATGCCTTCTACATATGTCCTTACACATACACTATACATACCCATACTGTACCTATAACCGTATTTATAACTATACCCTTACATGTGCCCTATATATATCAACAACCCGTAGCCTAACACTCCAGTCGCGTATAAGAGGTATTGCATAAGCGTATATCTCATACTTCGACACCATAAACCAAGGGCTATACATGATGTAGCACAAAAGCTCAATCCCATGCTTAATGCAGTTGTACGTATAAGTTTGTCCCAGCCCAATAAAGATGACGTAACTTGATACGTTGTAAAAATTTGCGACCCCAACATGTACCCAAACACCATAGCCAGCCACAAGAATACGCCTGACGCCCATATTGACAGCATTGTTCTGCCAGCCTGCACTCTTTTAATTGCGTCTCCTGCCGTTTTCGCTACAGCCTCCTCGATATGAGGAATAAGGTTCGATACCGCCTGTACTATCTGCGACTGAGCTTGTTCCGTAGCGTTGCGTGCCACTATCTGAGTCGCCCGTTGTATCTGGTCTGGTATCTCCTCATACAGAGTACGGTAGTACTCTAATGCCAATAAAACAGTCCATATAGCATCATTACTGTCCAACCCTAACGCTTCTTTTACCTTAAACAGCCTCTGTATGTCTTGATCTGTTGGACACCTGTCGATAAGCTGTTCAAACGCACTTTTCAGAGACATATATAATCTCTCCTAGTGCACGATGAGCCTCTCTTCTCCACCTCATTAGCTCTGCCCTGTTGCCCAAAGGAAGCTCTTGCAACGCTTTTTCTATCGCTATCCGCTTCGTATAAATGTCGTCTGCCACCCTGTCAGCCAGTTCAGGGAACGTAAGGGATTTCCCGCCCCTTGCCTCTATCGTCTGGCGCAGCCTCGACGAATTGTATAGCTCAAACTTCGCCTCCGCTCCAAAATACCCGTTTCTCACTACATGTATTTCTGTCGTGTTGGGAATTGCTTCCATGTAGTCCTTTAAAAGCTCTAAACTGTCTCTCTGCCTGTTGATAACCCATATAGTAATCAGCTTACTGTTGAGTTCTGAAAGACTCTCTGAAAGTATGGTCCCATACGTCTGAGTTGATATATTGTTGCGTGCTGCCGTGTTTATGACTATGTTCTCTGCATCTGTTTCATTACACACATTAACAAGCTCTACCCACCCATCTGCTTCGTCCATGTTGATCAGATGTGTATGAACCATATCCTTATACGTCTTGTAGACATCTGGATTGGAAGTGTCGCACTCAACGAGCACCACCCGCTCATTATGTGCCCTTAACCTTAAATAGTCTATCGCCGCCATTGCCACAAAAGACTTGCCTACGCCTCCCTTACTGCCACCTATCAGATATATATGCTTCATAATGCGTTGCCCTCCTTCTACAGCTTAAATTTCAATAGTGTCTTCTTTTGGTACAAAAGTCGCCTTCGACTTGTCCACTTCATACTTCTGGAACTGCATGAGCCGAGGCTTATCATCTGCCGCTCTCCCTGTGTCTTTGCCGTATGCTTTTTTATATTGCCTTAGATAGTTTGTTAGAGTGCTTATGGTTATATCAAAACCCTCTTCGTTCAGCACTTCCACTATCTGTTTGAGGGTATACCCCTTGTCTCTAAGAGCAAATATTTCATCAGCAAGCATTTTGACCACAGCACTCTTGCTTGTTATCTTTTTTGCAGGAACATGCTTTTCCATCTCCTTCAACCTCGATGACAACCTGTTTACATACTCCTCCGTATAAACCTCTTGATCCTTATCCACACTACATCACCTCCTTACATATATATTTTTTGTTTAACTCACTCTTACAACTCTATTTTATGTGGCATATTTGCAAGATACCTCACATACATATATCGTAGATACAACACTAAACACACTCTATCTATACATAGTATATTTACCTGCGTGCTGTCTTTCAACAAACATGTCTTATTGTATGTATCATCATATGATGTACATATGATGTACATATGATGCCATTATGTATATCACTATGATTTACTTATGATGCGTATATGTTGTAAGTCATGATTAGGGAATACAAATGAGATGTTGGAATAACAAAAACGGCCCTAGGAAACCCTAGGGCCGCTGTTGCGGAAACTATGGCTACCGTCCATATAGAGAACAGTAAAACACGCAGACAAAATTATTTTACCCGAACAAGAAACATGGATCAAGAAAGATTTAGTATTCTAGTATCAGAGTATCTGCGGATTAGCTGATAAGCTGATACACATATAAGCTGATAAGTAGCTTAACATATCAATTTTTTCAGCATAGACAACACAGAGTACACAGACAAAATGACTGTTTTTTCTCTACCAAAAACATTATCAACTAATACTATTTCTCCAGCCTTATTTAAATTTGTAAGTCCAAGCCACCAGAAGGGATCAACTGTAGGGAAAAACAGATAGCCCTTTACATTTCTCTCTCCTTCATAGTAATGCAGGCCCCGAAGCATTGAAAAAATTGCATTTCTGATGTTTCTACTTTCATTGCTTAAAGCATATTCTCCCTTGTCTCCTCGCAAAAAAGACAGTATATGGGCATTATGTCCGCCGTCTTCAATAGTATTATCAATAACGGCAGTATACGTAACCATATTGGACTGAGGACGTATCTCTTCTTCTCCGACAACACGAAACGTCCCTATTGAATATACTGGGAAAATTATTCTATTGTTATATATATCGGTTTTCCACATCTGCTGTTCTTCTGCATAAGAAAAATCAGTTATTTCAAAATGACTAGATTCAGATTTCTTCATAGATGTAGTGCGAGTAACACTTATTTCGTTCCAGATCATGGGGTAAAAGTATATCCCTTTAAAATGTTGGGTTAAAGTATTGATTATTTGCGTATTTGTATGTGTCGAATGACGGTTGGCAGAGCGCCCTATATTACGTGTTCCGAAGCCGTGAGTTAAAACAATTATATGCTTCGTATTATGCTCAGAACAAATACGTCCCATAATTTCAATTAGTACATCAGGGGTCTTTTCAAAGTATGAAGGAGTAAAAAGCCCTTTGCCTTTCATAAAAGCAAGGTCAAAAGTCATTTTCTTGTTGCCTGTTGAATCTACGCCAAATTTAGCAAGATATGTTCTTGCTGACAAAATATGTTCTGTATCTTGGCTCGTCGAATTGACAGGACGAGAAGACAAAACGACAAGAGCCATCTTCTCTGGAGTATATTGCAAATCTCCATCATATTCTATTACCACCGGCAGAGAACTAAAGGCCGCTTTAACTGCGGAGATTGTCTTGAATCTCTCTTGTTTCTTATTTCTATTATCACTTATGTCACGCCCTTGAGAACGTGCTGGAACATGTTCAGAAAACGCCATCTCAAAACTCTTCCCAACAATATAAAACGGATCTTCCTCTTTCTGTCCTTCATAACGGTGTCGTCGGATTATTAGTGCATGGAGATTATTAACTTCACTATTTTCTTTCTCTATCTTTTGGAGAACTGCTTCGGATACAACCTCTACTAAAATTGAACTCATTAAACCTAGAATTCCTTCTTTATAGAAGTGATTTTTGTTTCCAGTTGCTTCCGAGAAGGGTTGATAGTAAAAAATTAGTGCTTTCTTGTAATTGTGTCGTTCGTCAAAAGGAACACATACTATGTACATCAGAGGAACGTTTGGATCCCGATAAACAAATAACGTTTTTCTGTTTTCTTTCGGAACACAAAGCATCATTTCAAAAAGATTTATATCCAAATCAAACGATAAGATTGCCCCTCCTACTGCTGGAACCGGTTCTCCATTCTTGATACGGCGAATTTTTATAGTCTTATACCATTCGTTACCTTGATTACCCGGGGCAATGATGGGTACTCCTGAAGATATGGAAAATATATCACTTGTTATATATAGCCTAACCTTCAACGATAGGGAATCGTCAGTAATAAGCGGATTGCTTAAACGCATAACTTTTACAACATCATTGGCAATTTGTTTCATTAGCTCGGTCTTCTCAAAAAGCAAATCAAGCAATCTATCAACTATTTTTGCCGCTCTCTCATCTCTTCTATCTTGTGCCTCTCGCACCTTGTTGAAACTATCAGCAACCTGCTGAAACATAGCTTTAGGATCTTCTGACAGCAACATGTTGAAAAAGATAATCTGCCCAAGTTTTGAGGCATCAAATACACGGGTGTGCTGAAACTCGCTCTGTTTAAACCTTTCAAAATCTTCCCTGAGTTTTTTTATTCGCTCTTCGAACGCAGAGCCATCTATAGAGCTCGAATCTGCCGTTGGCCCGTTGATCTTAAATCGAAACCCAACCGTCCGAGAAACATTAAGAGCTTCTTCGCTGCGTTTCTCACAAATATCCGTCTTGTCTATTAACCACACAGGAAGGACATCAAAAGTTCCCTTTTTGCCCAAATACCTCTTGAAGTCAATATCCCAAAAAACATCATCACCAAAAGGAGGAGTAATTTTATAAACAGCATCATCATCTTCCGTCATGGAAACAATGACATCTAAATTTTTGGCAAATTGAACAAGAGCTTTTTTATGTTGATTTTTTGCACTTATATATTTAAAAAATTCCACCACAGTAAAAACTCTTGCCCTTGAGAATATATTGTCTTCAATAAATTCGGTGTATTTATTTAAATACGGAGAGTGTTGGACTTTATTTTTCCAATCACTAACGCTAATGTTTGGAGCTAGACTAAAATCTTGTTCTGCTTGTTGTGCTATATACTCTGCAATCGCAGTAGCAAAACTAGTTGCAAAATCTTCAACATAGCACGTCTCTTCTGCAGCAATAGTTCTACCTAACCTCGTTATCCCTTTCTGTTTTTGATACCTACCTTTATGACTTATAATAGCAGGGGCGGCTTGTAAACGAGCCTCCTTAAAACAAGGGAACTCCCCGTCTCTAATACCTCCCTGTTCTTTAAAAAGAGAAAATAACTGAAAAGCATCTTGAAAATATACATTACTCCAATCAACACCCGGCAGTTTGTCAACCTGCCGCTCAACAACCTCACATAGTTTTCTATAAGTTTTTTTTAATTTTTCTTCATCCTTAAACTTTCCTCCTATTCGATAAATATCTCCGCCCGAACTACAAGAAGTATAAGTAACAAGATTTTTTTTGCGTTCAAGTTTTTTATACGCTTCTAGTAATATTTTGTGCATATAAACTTTAATCTTATCGCCCTCTCCTTTTATGAACTTTTTCTCTATAGCATCGTCCACAGCTTCCATAAGTGCTTTGATAATGGGAGACATATCTAAAAGATTACACGAAACACCGTTTTCGATAATCGTTTGGCTTGAAGATAGTCTTTTTAACACTATAAAAATCCTCCTTTTTGTTGTCCCATTTTCGCTATCATATATATTATATATAAATAATTAAATGGAAACATATTATATCGTATATATTGTTCTATATATTTATTAAAGAATATCCTGTGTATCAATATATATCAAAAGGAGGAATAATATCTTATGAACGCTCTTGAGCTTGCTATATATGAAAAAAACGGACATGTCTATGAGCTGTTTGTAAAGAGAGGTTTGATTGCAGGTCTCTTGGAAAGAAATTTGCTGCCACAAGATTTACTTGACACACCTTGGCACATCGATATGAGGCAGGTGTTTGAAAAGATAGAGGATTATTACCGTGATTTTTATGGCTTGGCTGAACAAAACAATCCAGAGGTAAAGATAGCATTAGATTCGACCATACAATATCTTTTCGCCATAGGACAAGCACATGGCCTTACAATTATGCGAAAGTATTTGGACACACTAACCTCCTATCCAGATCCCCCTGTTACAGTAGAAAAGCTATGGTGCCCTATTGACTTGATTAGCGACAAAGGGCTTGCTTATTATGATAATTCTGACGATGGGAAAATACATGCCGCAGATGAATTCAGGAGAAAGTTCAGGATAAAAGCCGCTGACCACGAGCTTACTAACAGAGGGTGTCCAGCAAGGTCTGACTTTTTGATGATTCTCCGCACTCAAAATAATGAAAGGCACTTATTTGTCGGAGAGATTTCTTTAAGTGCAGCAAAAATTGGTCTCAATAATATGTACAGAGGAGATGTGATCAAGAAACTTACTCACGCCCTTTCTGTAAGCCACAAGAAAAAAAGCGTGTTTTCCATACTGCGTGCAGAGATCGATGAAAACGTCTCTTTTAAGATCAACGACAACCTTAAGTACCACCTGAAGGCATTTGCTGGGCGAGATAAACCTCTCTATAAACTCTGTCAAGCATCTTCATATACTATGAAGATGAAGTCTATTCTGGAGAAAAACAATCAGACGCTAAAAACTGCATGTGCTGCAGCAATTACATTCGAGTCGTTCGAAGGTATACTAATATCTGATGAACAACCTTACTCAGCCGAGCTTGCCCAAACCCTAGCAGACGCTTATGTTGGTGCTGAAAACAATTTATCCTTTAAGGAAAGCATACAAAACGCGTACAAAGCACTGATCAACACCTTCCCACCGGAGTTAGACAGACAACTCCGAAGCGATACAAATAATAACGCAAGCGATCAGCAAAAAGACACCATACATATTCAGTTGACCGAAAAACCGTCTTTTACGCCCCAGTCTCACGTTTTCTCGTCTATTGAGGACGCACTAAGTCACATAGATGACGACTACTCTGTTTCGCTTATTGATGAAAGGTTTAGAGAGGCAGCTAAAAAAGAACTCGACCGCTGGAAAGAAACAATAAGAGAGATTGCCCCAAAGAACCAGACTATTTCCTTACGAGACTCTCACAAAGCAGCTATCCATGCCTTCTTTGAAAACACCCCAAAGGGGAGTTTTCGTATCCTTGGATTGCCGGGAAGTCCGGGTATCGGCAAAACAACTGCAATCCAAAAAGTCCTACTAGGGCAGGATACATCACACAAAGACGACAAAGGGTTTTTATTTCTCTATTTCAGCCCTAGAACCATTGTGAACCGGGATATATTTCATAAAATGTGCGGAAGCGAACAAAATATGTATAGCCCAAATGCCATCGCTATCAGCACAGACTCAAGGCGCATCAAATCTACTCCGCAAACAGTAAAAAAACTTATAAACGAAGAGAAACTCCCAGAAGGGACAGAAAGAAATTATAAGACGACCGTTGTTTATCAAGCTGGAGACCCAAAGAATTTTATGATTCCAGCTAGCGACATATTATATCTTAATATTGAAGATGAAAAATCATATTTAAAAGCAGAAGGATCCAGCACAATAAAAAAGGTAACATATTCAGAGGACAAAGACGTAATAAAAGAGAAAAATACGCGGGGAGTAATGCAAACTGTAGTCCAAGCCATTAAAGAGAGCGTCATAACGAACCCACATCTTAATCAAATTACTGCGGCCGCAGCAATCCAATCGTACCGGCATGTTACAGGTAAAGGAGGAACTAAAAGTACAATAGACACTCTTTGTCATCTCTTTGACCACAAAGACCCAGAGTTCACAGACACTCTCTTTGAACGAGCAGACACTGTAGTTATTATGCTTGATGAGTTGACAGGGGATTCAGCAGGAGTAGAACTGGCACAACAGTTAATCAAAAAACTTTACGATATCTTTTTTAAGTTAAAGGAAAGATATGGGAAAAATATGCCAAAGTTTGTGATCGTACTTTCCGACGCATCACTAACAAATGACAACTTTCTCCGCTCCTTCTTAAGCGAACACAGCGGAGACAACAACATTCAATCTCCTGCACGCTTATTTGTTGGCCGTGGGAGAAGAACCCCCTTCGATATATCAATATCCTCTTTGAAAATAGGAGAGCAGGCCTTTTTCGTATATAACGTTATGGCCAACTGTTTCCCTGCACAGAAAGATGGCCTTGAAATTCAATATAACCTTTACCTTGACGTATTCCGTCAATCTGTACTCGAAAAGATGAGTTCACTTAAAAAAAATGGTTCGCAACCCACAAACAAGAACCTTCTTCGAAAAGCAATACAAGAGAAAAGGCTACAGCAAGCTATGCAGGCTATAAACAAAGAGCTGTCAGAAATACAAGATGACGGTCAAATCATCTTTTTTGCTCAAGACAAAGAGTTTCTTGCTAAAGTAAAAGAGACATTGGAAGGGGAAAAAAGAATCGATACAAAAAGCATTATGCTCATCACCTCAAAGATAGATGATGAGGAGAGGAAAAAACTTCTCCAAAATAAACGATATCGTGACAGTGCCAAAATTTTTCTTATTACGTCTTCTGCGGCAAGAGGGATCTCTTTTCCAAACGTGCGTACAATCATAGCAGAAATACCGCAGTTTATGATCGAAAACTCCTTTATGGAAATCGTTCAATTGATCTATCGAGGACGAGGGAAATGTCATGACGGTCGAAACGGGGACAACTTCAAAAGAAAATTAGTCTTTTTGTTAGCGGAAAAAATAGTCATAGAAGAAGGCGAAGAAGAATTTTACGATGACGAAGAATATGAGATCTTAAAACTACAAAAATTAAGCAACCTTGTGACCACACAAATGCTCCTGCGGGGCAGCCTACATACCCGTATAAACGGGGATTTACAGATACAAGGCAATGATATTGCCTTTGTCCCAGTAGGAGAAAACTGTGTAGATGAAGTATCTAAAGAGCTTACACTAAAAATAAGAGAGTTTATTAAGGCGGCGAAAAACTATAGGGCACAAAGGTCAAAGGAAGATAAAAACATTGGATTAACTAAAACAGTATTACAAAAAGTACAGAGAGTCTTCGCTAATTCCCACGTCTCTTTTATACGTAAAACAGCAAATCAAGGAGTGTTTCTGCAGACCACTCTCAGCACGCAAGACAACCACTTTTACAGGAAGTACCTCACAGCCTGTAGCGAAGCGAGAAATATGCTTCCAAACCCAAACGATTCTTATAAGATAATTCCCAAAAATGTTGAAGTCGTAGGAAATATTTTGATTGAAAAAGTAGGCTTATGTCAGTTAAAAGAGACTTTCTTTTTCGATTCAGCTACAGAGTTTGATGCTCAACAAGTACAGCAACATCAAAAGGAAGGTAACATACGGCCTCACACTACAAAAGACACTAAGATCACACTTCAAGCGATACATGAACTTAAAAGAGACTTATATCAGATTGCACGTAACAACACCAAAAATCACGATAAGTCGTTGTGTGGCGATGATTATACCCTGCACAAAAAAGAAAACTCCGACCAGAAAGAAGACTACGACAAGGAGTTGCGTGATGCTGCTCAGGATCTGTACGAGATTCTTGACAGAGACGTAAAACTAGATTCGTATCATTATACTGTTGAAAAATATAGTTACGGAGAATTTTTTATTGTATCTGCCACATGGCCGGGGTGCCCTGCTACAGAAGATGCAATTAAATCAAATGGATTAAGTCAAGACGACCTCGAACCTGCAAGTGAACAATGGAATATGGAATGGGCAAATATATTACAAAGCCTCGTCTGGAAAAAAGACAGCTTTAGTGCTCCAACTCCACCCAACTACAAAACAAATACTCCTTGGGTCATATGTCACGGCAATGACCCTTGGCACAGCTCTATTGTTTTCAGCAACCGCTACTTTGCTGCATCACACGAACTAAACCTGTTGAACGTAATTCTTTAAAAAAAGATTACCTTTAAATCGTTTCTGTCGGCAAGTTAACACTATACTATATATAGAAACTGTCAAAGAGAGAGTTTGTGTATGTTGTGGGACATTCTCTTTTTTTGGATTGCTTACCACTTTATCCGTGGGTTTATCAAGGGCTACTATAGCAACCATGAATAAAAGATATCTTTAAGATACATTTATCTCCTATGTGATTGTTTTTTTGACTAAAAGAAGAAAGAAAGAAGGGTGCTAAATGAAAATACTTCTGAGGTTTCGACCTACTCAAGGAGAGTACGTCAGGCTGCCAAAAGACTATCTACACACATTTCAAGGCTTTATCTATAGTCTAATGTCTGAAAAAGTAGCCAAGTTTATGCATGACGAAGGGTATCAAGTAGGGAAAAGAAAATATAAACTTTTTACTTTTTCTTGGCCGTTAGCCAAAAAGGTTGTTGAGGATCAACATGTTGTTTTTAAAGGAGACATTAGCCTGATAATCTCTACACCTCTCTCTTTTTTAGCTCAAGACATACTTGATGAAGCAGTACAGAGAGAATTTTGTGATTTGGCAGGACATAGGCTTTTTTGTACAGAGATAAAACCTATCGTGGAAACTGTAGAGACAGAAGAGATAACAGTCAGAACGCTTTCTCCTGTCTGCTGTTTTTCAACTGTATATAGGATATCCAACGAAGGGCAAAGGCCTTACGTAGTCTATTACAGTCCCGACAACCCAAAATTTTACACCCAGATACCAGATAACATAACTAAGAAGTTTATGGCTATGTATCCTAATCGACCTGTTCCAGAAGACAAGGTCTCAGTTAAACCTCTTGGGCGTCTTAGATACCAAAAGGCCTTTTTGAGGCCTGATGATCCTCGTCCAGTAAAGGGCTGGTGGGGCGATTTTGTACTTAAAGGCCCTAAGGAGCTGTTGAAAATCGCCTTGGACGCTGGGATAGGAGCTAAAAACAGCTCTGGTTGGGGCTGCGTGACATTATTGAAACAGAAATAAAAGGAGGAGTAATTATGGGTTTTCTTGAAGCCGTATATGCGATAGGTAAAATGCATATGTCAAACGAATCTCCGCCTGAATGGGAAGACGTTGAAAAATTTCTTATGCCTCCGCTGCCGATAACAGACGATTCCAATAAAAACGGCTATGTTATAAGAGTCTGGCTTGACGTTGAGGATCCTTTTGCAGATCAACTAATAGTGAGAGATGTGGCTGATATTGATGTCGTGGAATACTTATCTGGAGAAGGGACTATTCAAGAACAGATAAGGAAGTATTTATATAAAGGACCTTCTGGGAATGCCTCAAAAAAACCCTATAGCCCTCTTCTCAACATTAAAAACCCGAGTTCTGACCGTATAAAGAAACTGAATAAATTGAAAACTGTGGAAGACTGGGCAAATAACGAGCATTCTCCCTTTCAAGCCTTATACACAAAAATACTGAGCCCTCTTCAAGAGAAAGGGGTTCTGTCACAAGGATCTGCGGAGCTAATTAGAGACAAATTAGCTGGAATGCATAAAAAGTTTTGTGGCCTTTGGACAGACGAACGCAGATACTACATTGTGATACTTGGGTGTAAAGACGGCAAAAAGTTTTTATATCCCGGAGAAATTCCTGTGTTTATTTCACATTTTAAGAGGCAAATTCAAGAGCAGATAAAAACAGACAACAGTGTCAAGTGTTCTATCTGCGGTAAGTCGGGAGAATACAACATAGAATTTGGCAAAGTATTTAAATTCGCTACATCTGATAAGCTCGGATTTTTCCCTGCCTGTCAAAAAGAGAATGTACCCAAAGGATTTCCTGTATGTCAAAACTGTTATGCCGTGTTTGTAAAAGGGAATGAAATTGTAGAAAATAAATTTTCTTACAGATACATATTAGATAACATGGCACGAGGCATAATTCCTAAAGAGATACTTATGAACTACAAAAACATAGGCAAGAAAAATGGGCAAGAAAAAATACATTTATATGTTGTTCCAGAACTTATCTTCAATGAAAAAGATTATCTCCCTGCCAAGGTGATCAAGCCGATACATGATTTTCTAAAAACTGGCATAAAACAGGAGGTAAACTTATTTAAAAACCTCGCTCAACAAGGAGATAGCCTAGCATTACACTTTGTTTTTTTGGGACAAGTAGAGGGAAAAGATCAGAAAAGAATTCACTTAATGATAGAAGATGTCCCTCCCAGCAGACTAAAGAAGCTGGAAGAGATTTGGAAACAGTCTGTACATGCATGTTTTCTCCCTACAAAAAATAAAAAGGAGCCTGACAAGGAAGATTTGTGTTTGGATGCTGCTATAAGAAACATAGTGGCCACCTATGTTGAGCTGGTGTCTGTCAACAACGGGGAAAAACATTTTCAAATAGATAATTGCCTGAAAATTCTAGGAAACCTGTTGAGCGGGGATCAGATATGTGTCAGCAGTTTAAAGGTCAATCTCACTTCTCGCTTTACAGGGCTATTTTCTTCCGATAATTGGAATAAGATCGGCACCGCCACAACACAAAGAATGATGTTAGTTGCAGATTTCTTAGAAAGAGTAAACCAAGCTAGGAGGTGTATGTAATGAATTTAGTTTTCTTTGAAGAATTTGCAGATCCATACCTGAAGGGAGATTTTGGAAAAGGAGTTTTTTTAGCAGGCGTGGCGCTAGGAATGATGGCAAAAGAACAAGCGGGTCGAGGAGGAGATTGGAATAATTCTCCGCTGTTCAAACAAATTAGTTTTGGGAGACTTCAGTTAAGAGACCTTAAGAGGCATTTGTCAAGGGCGCCGGAACTCATAAAGGCTTACGATATGAACTATACAAAAATTATAGAAGCATTAGTGGCAAAAGCGGGTATGCTGATCCTTTCAGGAGGCAGCAAAGAACTTGAAGCGGACGGCAACTTTGTGTTCGCTATAGCATTCATGAACGCACCAACAATATGTTTCGAAAAAATTTTCAAGAAGCAGGAAGCAGAGCAGAACTAACAAACAGCAACAACAACTCTTTAAGGAGGGATATTAATGGCTTTTGATAAAAGAAGGGAAATTCTGTTTGTGTATAGCGTAAAAGACGCCAACCCTAATGGAGATCCATTGAATGAAAACCACCCAAGATACGATTATGAAACCGAACAGGTATTGGTATCAGACGTGAGGGTTAAAAGGACTATAAGAGATCAGTTTATGAGAGACGGCAAAGACGTTTTGATTGATGGTGAGCCTAAAACTCTTAATGTAAGAGCAACGGAACTGAAGGAAAAGTTTGGGGTCAAAGAAGCCAAGGAGGCTTTAAGTCGGTGTATAGACGCTCGCCTGTTTGGGGTCACCTTTGCTTTAGGGAAGGAGTCTTTTTCATGGACTGGCCCTGTACAGTGGACATGGGGACACTCCCTCCACAAAGCCAAAGCAATGTTCGTTCAGGGTACATCTGCTTTTGCTACAAAAGATTCCAGCGAACAGCGTTCCTTCAGAAATGAATATGTAGTTCCATTTGCTCTGATAGCCAGCTACGCTGTAGCGAATCAGTATGCTGCTGAAACTACCGGAGCTACTTCTGAAGATC
>NZ_DAITZW010000025.1:0-26876 GCF_036847465.1 Thermovirga lienii
TGGCACCCCTCACTAGTGCATGGTGAGCCTCATCCATCATTGTAGCCTCCGCAAGGGTTATTGCTACTGTTGTGTCCTTATCCAGAAAGGTAAAAAATCCTCATCTAAAATTACATTATAAATTTTTCCCTTCTTTCTATCCCATGCATAAGGGCCTTGGCCGTTAACCTTGACACCACTGGCATTGAGGAAAACCGCCTCTTTGAGCATGGCCCTCTCAGGCGTTATATACCCTCTCACCGGGTGAGCAAAGGGAAGCCTCCCTATAACCTTGCCCTTTGGCCATCCACCAACAGGAGTGTATCCTGTTTTTTGGAAAATCTTTTCCGTTATCCTTTCGTACTCCTCCGGCGCATTCCTCATTGCCACCGAAACAGCCTTCCTTGAATTTCTTAGTTCCTCCATTAAAAAGCACCCAATCCAAGCGTAAGGCTCTTCATTCATGTTCAACAAGGCTATTACCGTATAAAAAACTCCATCCAATGCGACAAGCGATTTGGGAACCTGTTTGGGCATCAAAAAGCCCTCCACTTCCTCCCATCTTGCAGGGCTTCCCCCAGGAAAGATCTTTTTTATAAGGTATAGGCCATTAGCAGATCTTTGTAGATCTGAAAGTTCATTGTCCTGCAGGGACATCCAAAGTTCTAAAGAGCTTTTCTTTTCTGAAAGAGAAAGGAGCCTTTCTTCAAAATCCTTTCTTACTTTCAAGGCTTTTTCCCTAGCCTGGTATATTGAAAGAAGGTCATCATAGGGCCTACTTTTTGATTCCTCTGCCCATGTCATACCACAGGAAAAAACCGAAAACATTATTGTCATCAAAATAAATATGTTAAAAAACCTTTTCATCACGTACCCTCTTCTCCCGCTGTAGAAACTAAGCCTTTTTTTCCCTTCTTCCAAAACGAATCTCGTACAATGCAGAGAGTCTGGCCAAAGCCTCTTCTGCATCTTTGCGGCCAATCTTGCCCTCAAAGGCCTTTTTCTTCTCCTCCAAAAGTTTCTTTGGAATCTCTACAGGGAGTAATTTCCTTTTTTGCCTCGGAGGTTGGTTTCTTCGCACCTTACCTACCCTTGATCTTACTCCCTTTATCTCCAAACCCCATAGTTCTTTTATCCTTTGGGCTATGCTGGCACCCATCATGCTCACATGGTGAGCAGCACCAGGGCTGGACGCCACAACAACAAGCACTCCGCTCTCTATGGAAACAGGCATGGAATAATTGGCAATCTTGTAACCAACTATGTCCTTCCACCTTAGAGCCATATCTGCCAAAATTATGCCCTCTTTAAGGGAAGGTGTTACTACTCCTTCCAGGACGTTTTTTGCCCTCCTAAGGGATGACTTCCTAGGAAACCGCCTGATCGCCATCTTCTTGTCTTCTCTTCCTTCGCCTTTTTTCTATCTCTATCCAAAGTATTTGAATGTCTGCAGGTGTAACTCCAGATACCCTGCTTGCCTGAGCTAGGTTCTGGGGCTTTATTTTTTTGAGTTTCTGCCTGCTTTCATTCAAAAGCCCGGGAACTTGGTCGTAATCCATGTCCTCTGGAATTTTGACCTTCTCCATGTTCTTCATTCTCTCCACTTGCTTAAGCTGGCGTTTTATATAGCCGTCGTACTTTATCTCCAGGCTTACCCTGTCTATTACCTCTTTCTCAAGGCTTTTATCAGAGGGAACTATCTTGTTTATAATCTCCCATGTGATCTCTGGCCTCTTCAAAAGCTCACAAGCCAGTATGGGCTCATCCAAAGGAGAGGAACCTGCTTCTTTTAGCACCTCGTTTACTTTTTCTGAAGGATATATGCGGGTTTTCTCCAACCTTTCCCTTTCTTCTTCCATGGCCTTCCATCTTTTCGTAAGGACGGCCCACCTTTCGTCATCTATCAGCCCAAGCTTTCTTCCAATGTGAGAAAGCCTAATGTCCGCGTTGTCGTGCCTGAGAAGGAGCCTGAACTCGCACCTGCTCGTGAGCATCCTGTAAGGCTCATTGGTGCCCTTGGTGACCAAATCATCTATGAGAACACCTATATATGCTTGGGAACGATCCAGTACGACCATCTCTTCACCCTTCACGAGTAGGGCAGCGTTTATCCCGGCAATTATTCCCTGGGCGCCAGCCTCCTCATAGCCAGAAGTGCCGTTTATCTGGCCGGCGCAGAAAAGCCCCCTTATCTTTTTTGTCTCAAGCCATGGGTAAAGTTGTGTTGGAGGTACGTAATCGTACTCTATGGCATAACCTGGCCTCATTATCCAAGCCTTCTCACAGCCAGGTAAGGATCTTACCATCTCCACCTGAGCATCGAAGGGAAGGCTTGTTGTGAAGTTTTGCATATATATCTCTACGCTGTCTCGGGAAACAGGCTCCAAGAAAACCATGTGGCTGTCCTTGTCGGGAAACTTGACCACTTTATCCTCTATGGACGGGCAATATCTAGGACCTACCCCCTCTATGGCTCCAGTGAAAAGAGGAGATCTATCCAGGTTCCTTCTTATTATCTCATGGGTTCTTTCGTTGCTCCTTGTCAAGTAACAGGCATAGCCTTCATATACCCTTTTCTCTCCCCAATGGCTGAAGCAAAGGGGCTCTCTGTCGCTTTCCTGCTTCATCAACCCTTTGAAATCTACTGTATCCCTGTGAATCCTTGGAGTTGTCCCTGTCTTCAGCCTTCCTACTTCAAGGCCTACGTTTCTCAAAGATTGGGTCAGCTTCGTAGCCGGAATCTGGCCCAATGGTCCTGAAGCAAAGTTTGTCAGGCCTATGTGAACTTTTCCTCCCAGGTAAGTTCCTGTAGTGAGTATTACTGCTTTGGCTTCGTACACGCTCCCAATGTTAGTTCTTACTCCCCTTATTTTTCCATCTTCCACCCATAGATCTACAACCTCTTCTTGCCTCAACTCCAGAAGTGGTGTTTTCTCGCAGGTAATCTTGTAGTGATGGTGGTAGTCGTAAAGGTCACATTGAGCCCTCAAAGCCCTAACAGCCGGGCCCTTGGACGTGTTCAGCCACCTTATATGCAGGGTGGATGCATCTGCCGCCTTACCTTGCTCTCCACCAAGGGCATCTATCTCCCTTGTGAGGTGTCCTTTGGCAGGACCTCCTATGGAAGGATTGCAGGCCATCAAAGCCATGTTATCCAGGTAAAGATTCAAAAGTAAAGTTCTAACTCCGATCCTCGAGGAAGCCAAAGCTGCTTCACAACCGGCATGACCTGCTCCAACTACTATCACATCATATTTGTTTTCCTCTGGAACCATTCCCTTAACACCCTTTCCAAGCTTCTACCTCATGAGAAATACTTTGCCTTTATCAACCATCCATACTTCACCAGGCCAAAAAGGAGTTACATCCTCTGCCGTCGTCACAAATGTCTGCCACTTCATGGATTCAAGCATTTTAACCAGTATCTCTCTTCCTTCCATGTCCAGCTCTGCCATCACTTCATCGAGAAGCAGTATAGGTTTTTTCCTTAATTTTCTCTCCACTGCCCACCCCGCTGCAAGCATCAAAGCCAAGGCCGTCCTTCTTCTGTGACCCCTGCTGAAAAAATCCCCTACCCCTCTCCCATTGGAGGCAATCTTTATTTCGTCCCTGTGAGGACCTACAATGCTCGTTCTATATAATTCTTCTTTCTCCTTAAAGGCCTTTATGGACTCCCAAAAATCCTCCCTGGGATCATCTATTCCCAACGTACCTCCCCTTACGAGAGATACATCTATCTCATCAGGTAAAAGCTCCTTTGCCTCATTCAAACCTAACCTCAGAAGGTCTAAGGCAGCGGTCCTGCACGACCATATCCAAACTGCCCTCTCTGCCATCACCCTGTTCACCAAAGATATATTACTCCTTCTTTCAAGCGCTGCCTTTTTTTGCCTCAATAACCTTCTGTAATCATATATGGTAGATGCATATAGTGGAAAAAGTACAGCACAAAGCCTGTCTATGAAGCTCCTCCTCCTGGAAGGTCCTCCCTCCACCAAGGCCATGTCTTCCGGCAAAAAGGACAAAGAAGGTACCATATTTCTCATTTCCGAGGCACTGCTGAGCTTACCACCAACCTTGAAAACGGTTTTCTTTAATATTCCCACAGCCGCCTCCAAGGATTCTTCTCCTTCAAAGGCTCCCCAAACAAAGGTTTTTTCGTCCTTTACGTGCCAACACGGAACGTCCCCCACACTCTTTCCTCTGAAAGGTCCCCATCCCATCAAGATATTCATGCTCTCCAAAAAGTTGGTCTTTCCTGCGCCGTTCTCTCCAAAAAGCAGGTGAAGCCCCTCGGCCATTTCAAGGCTATGGGGCTTCAAGTTTCTAAAACCTTTTATCTTTAGTCTCTTCAAAATCATCTTATCAGAGATTTTCTCCTTCTGATGGGAGGGTTATGGGCATCAATACGTAAAGGAAACTTTCCTCTCCCGGCTTGGATAACAACATCTGACCATTAGGACCGTTGAAGGTCATGTGAGCTACCTTTCCATGAAGGGCTCTCATTCCATCCAACAAAAACCTTACGTTGAATGCTACCTTCAAAGGATCTCCATCTATTTCCGCTGGAACCTCCTCAATGGCTTCTCCAATCTCCGGAGCACTGGCTTTGACGGTCATGTTCCCCCCCGGAGACAGATTCAATATCACCATTTTACTGAAGTCCCTTACCACTATCTCCGCCCTCTCAAGGGCCTCTATCATGCTGTTTCTGTCAACTTCCATCCAGGTACTCTTCTCTGGAGAGAGTATCTTCTCATAGGGAGGAAACCTTGATTCTATTCTCCTTATGGCAAACTCTATGTTATCCACCAGGAAGTAAACCTGGGAATCGTCCTCTTTTACCTCTACATCCAAGTCCTCTTCAACGGAGGATACTATCCTTCCTAGCTCTTTGAGGGTGTTCAAAGGTAAAAGAACCTGTTTTTCTTCGAATGATTCATCCAGGGCCGACTGAGAGAGGGAAAGTCTTCTTCCGTCGGTGGAAACTACCTTTACAAACCCATCTTTAACCTGAAAAAGTCCGGAACTCAAATATTGGGGAAACTCCTCCCCCGGAGAACCTGCAAAGGTTCCTTCTTCAAGAAGTCTTTTAAGCTCTGATACGGTTATTTTGAAAAAAGGTCTGCTTTCCTCGGATCTTGGAAGCTTTGGAAACTCGGAAACTGGATAGGTCGTGAATTTATAGTGATTTTTTTCACCACAGTTTATCTTTGCTTTTCCTCCATCTACCTCTATGGTGAAGGTTTCCGTTGGGGCCTTCTTGAAAAGCTCTCCTACTACCTTGACTGGAAATACCGCTTCTCCAGGGTCTTGCACTTCAACCCCCTCAGCAATACACCTTATGGAGGTCTTAAGGTCCGTTGCTTGCAACGTTACTGAATTTTGCTCTGCTATGCACTTTACACCTGTAAGAACCGTCAATGCACTTCTGCTCCCTGTACTACGTTCAGCAAGAAGCCAGCTTTTTATGAAAGGGGCTTTCTTAACTAGGAGCTTCATTTTTTTCACTCCCTTCTCTTGTTCTATATGTTTTATATATTGAAAAACGTAGTAGGTCCAGTAGCAATAATGTGTTTTTTGTGGAAAACCTAAAAAAACCAGGAGAATCAACAAAACTTGATGTGGAAAAGTATAAGTTTTGATTGTGGGTAGTTTTCCACAAAATAAACAGGTTTAAAAATTTACCCTTCCTTTTTGCTTACTTTTCCACAATTGAAAAACTTTTCTACAGCTTCTCCTTTATTTTATCCACAATTTGTCTTATCCTGGTGTCCTTCTTGTAAGCCTCCTCTATCTTCTTCACAGCGTGGATTACTGTGGTATGGTCCTTTCTGTTGAAAGCATATCCTATATGTTGGAGGCTGGACTCGGTGTACTCCCTGCTGAGGTACATGGCTATCTGTCTGGCCAGGGCTATCTCAGAGGTTCTCTTGCTGCTTGTCAGAGCGCTTACCGGTATGCCGAAGGTTTCTGCTGTGACCTGCTGTATGACCTCTATGCTGGCAGGTCCCTTGTTAGAGTTTCTTATGACGTCTTTGAGCCACTTGGCCGCATTTTCCACCGTGAGGGGCTCGTTGTTGAGGTCGGAAAAGAACATGACGCTGTTTAGGGAACCTTCCAGTTCCCTGATGTTGCTTGGAATGTTCTGAGCCAAGAAGAATATGACTTCCTCTGGGACATTGTAATTTTTTATCTCCGCTTTCTTTTTGAGGATGGCTATTCGAGTCTCCAAATCTGGCGGCTGTATGTCCGTTACAAGTCCCCATTCGAAGCGGCTTACAAGCCTCTCCTCAATGTGGTGTATATCCTTTGGAGGTTTATCGGAGCTTATAACTATCTGTTTTTTTGCATCATGGAGGCTGTTGAAGGTGTGAAAGAACTCTTCCTGAGTGCTCTCCTTATTGGCCAGAAAGTGAATGTCGTCTATGAGGAGTACATCGACGCTTCTGTACTTTTGTTTGAACTCATGGGTCTTATTATTCTGTATGGACAAAATGAACTCGTTTATGAACTTTTCGGAGCTTACGTAAGCGACTCTTGCCCCCTCCATTTTCTTGAGCACGTAGTTTCCAATGGAATGCATGAGGTGAGTCTTTCCAAGTCCCACTCCTCCCCATATGAAGAGGGGGTTGTAGGCAACACCTGGGGATTCTGCGACCGCAAGGCTTGCCGCGTGAGCCAGCCGGTTTGATTTTCCTATTACGAAGGAATCAAATTGATAATCAGGATTGAGCCCACTGCCAGGATGAGGCATAGGGCGGCTTACCTTCTCAGCTCTTTTTACTTCTTCTTTTGGAGCGCCCTTCCCCACTTGAAGAATGACCTTGGTTGCAACGTTCATCTCCGCTGCCAGGTCTTCCAGTTTCTCTAGAAATCTATTTTGTATTTGTTCTTTGACAAAGACGTTGGGCACATCCAACACCAAAACACCGCCCTCCAAAGAGATTGGAAGACAGGTTTTGAGCCATATATCGGCTGCGCCCTTGGGAAGCTTTTCTCTCCCCTCTTCAAGAAGTTTGTTCCAGGTTTGTTCAAGAAAGTCCTTCATCAAAACCTCCCAAATATTCTAAAAAAGTTATCCCCACTAAAGGCAAGGATAATTTTAACACAAATAATCCACAAAAATTATCCACATATTCACAGATATGGGAATAAATTATGTGGAAAAAAATAAGCAGCAAAGAAGGAAATTTTTGAACTTTCCATATTGGCATGAGTGGATGACCAACATTGACTTAACAGAAAGGACGTGGTCTTATAAAAAAATCCACAAATTTTCCACAACTGTGGATAAAATAACTTTTCTCCTCATGTTAGGTTTGGTGTATGATTTAAACGTAAATATGCCATTTTTGGATGTTGGGGTGTTTTACATGAAAGTTATACACATAATAAGCCATACGGATTTGGATGGAGTAGCTGCTACAGCCGTTGCATGGCACAGATACTTTAATAATGGGTATTTGATAAAAGTAAGCCTAACGGGCTATGGAGATGTGGATAACCTTGTGGTGGAATGCTTGAAAAAGAAAGAAAACTTTGTGGTGCTTGACCTTTTCTGCCAGCGTACCCAAACGGTGGATATGCTGGATAAGGAATTTGAGCTTCCTTCAGAGCCAGTTTTTTTCGATCATCACAAGACCACTGAGGAAAGGTTTCCTAAAAGACCGTGGGCAATGGTCGATACCTCTATGTGCGCCGCTAAGGTTTATTTCGAATGGTTGTCAGAGAGAGATTTTTTGAAGGGTAAGATAAAGGAAGACCTTGCTGGTTTGGTGGAGATTGCCAACGACAGGGACCTGTGGATAGGAAAGATTCCAGAGAGCCGATTATGGCAGGCCTACATAACCATGTGCGGGCCCTACAGCCTCTTTGCCAGGCTTGCTGCGGATCCAAGCCCTAAATTGGCCCGCTGGGAACATGAAGGTACCACCCAATTCGTGAAGATGCAGGAAGAACGCTTCAAGAGGGCCTTAGAGGAGATATCTGGAGCAGACAAGGACCTGATGTTCGTAAAGCCGAATATTTTGGAGTTTGGTGACGTATCGGACTTTTGCGGGCTAGTTCTGGACAAGATGGAAAATCCTCCTCTTCTGGTAGCGGTGGCCAACAGAAGACCCCAGGGAGATTGGAGCGTCTCCCTCAGAAGCAGGAATGCCTTGGCAGGACGCATTGTAGGACTTCTAAAAGATGGAAGAAAGGTAAGAGGAGGTGGACATGCTGACGCAGCCGCCCTCTACTTTCCTCCTAACTACAGCGAGGAGCTTATAAAGGATTCCTTACAGTCGGCTATCAAGGCCGTAAAGGAACAAGAGCAGAGCGCAGGGCCCACTCTAGGGGATCTTTTGAAGGGCATAAAAGATTAGACTGAAAGAGGGATGTATATGACTAAGATAAGGGTAGCTATATTGTATGCTTCGGTAGGAACGGGACATAAGACGGCAGCAAAAGCTCTTGCTAAATGGTTTGGCACGGTGTCTCCAGATGTAGAGGTTTTGTGCTTGGATACCCTTTCCTTCTACTCTCCCATAGTAAGGGGCATATACACCAGGTCGTACTTGGAGCTAGTTAGGAAAATGCCCCAACTGTGGGGGTACTTTTACGATACCATGGATAACCCCTCAGCAAGGGATGGAGTTCTCGCCACCCTTGCTGAACTGACTGAGAAGGTTAACACCGCAAGCCTCCTTGATGAACTTGAAAACTTCGCCCCCCATGCTGTCTTATTCACCCACTTTTTCGGCTCCCAGGTTGTGCTGGATAAATTTAAAGACCGAATTCCAGTCTGCTACGTTAACACCGATTTCCTGAGCCATGTTTTCCATCGTAATCCTGCATTTTATGCCTGGTTTGTGGCATCAGAGGAGACTTTGGAACAGTGTCTTGCCGATGACCTGGAGCCTGAAAGGATCTTTCTAACGGGCATACCCGTTGATCCCATCTATTCATCCCCCCCAAGTAAGGAGGAAGGCAGGGTAAAACTGGGCATAGACAGCAAGGCTAGCCACATTCTGGTGATGGGAGGCGGCATTGGTGTGGGCCCCATCGAGGAGGTCCTAGTATCCCTCTACAAAGACACAGATGCCCTGATAACGGTGATATGCGGCAATAACGAAAAACTTTTTCAGAAACTTTCAAGCCAGTGGGAAGATATTTCAAGGGTGGAAGTGAAGGGGTTCGTGGACAACATAATAGACTATTACGCTTCCAGCGACTTAGTCTTTATGAAACCTGGCGGCCTTTCAACCTCCGAACTTTTGTGCATGGGTAAACCCATAATATTGACGGACCCAATACCCGGCCAAGAACAGAGAAACAGCGACTATCTTTTGGACAGACAAGCAGCAAGGGTCCTGTTCGAATACAGAAGGGCCGCATCAAAGGCGAACATGATACTCTCTTCGTTCCAAGAGATGAAGAGACTTTCAGAGACGGCAAAAAAAATATCCCGCCCCTTTGCAGGACGGGATATAGCACTTAAAACTTTAGAGATAGTAAAAAGAAACAAAATAAAAGTCAACAAAAGTCAATAGCTACTAACACTTTTTACTGGTTTTTTTCAAGCAATTTCTTTACGGCATCCCTTATCTGGCTCACTTCCTTGCCAAGTTCAACTGCAAGGTCCTTGAGAGGTTTTTCTTTGCTGAGGTTGTCAGGCCATCCAGCCAGGGTGAAGACTTCCTCTCCGTGGACCTTGTAGATTTCCTCTACTTGTCTCATGGTCATGCTTCCTTTTATTTCCTCTGGGGAAGGAATGAAGGAGGACGTCTTTTTAGAGGCCTCCTGAGCAGATAGAGCCTCCCTGATGCGCTCCTTGAGAGCTTCATCGTCTATACCGGGGATATCTTTGACCCTTACGTCCAATGGAGTCGATTCATCCAGGCCTCCGAGCTTTAAGAACTCCTTGGGGCTTACATGGAGGACTTCTGCCATCTGAGTTATGGTCATCCATCCGTACAGGGAATCTACGGCGGCAGGGCCTGTTATGGAAGAAGGTATGGGAGCAAAGGTTTGCCAAAGGCCACTTAACCTAGCTGTTGCTATGCCTCCTAAGAGCAAAAGCACCGTGGCAAGCCCCACCAGCGAAACAGATAGCTTCTTTTTCTTGATCCCGAAAAAGAGAGTACCATCTATGGGGCAGTTTTCTGCACACCTACCGCAGGCTATGCATTCTGCGCTCCTTTCTACCTCCACATTTTCGGGGTCAAGCTCCACAGGGCAGGATCTTCCACAATTATGGCAGTGAACGCAGCTTCGCTCACTTCTGGTTATCTTGGTTAAAGAAGCCTTTTGAAGTATTGCGAGAAAAGCGCCCAGAGGGCATAAATACCTACACCAAAACCTTTCTATGAAGAAGCTGGCCCCTATGACCGTCAAAAAAAGCACAATAAAGCCTCCGGGTTTTTCTGGAAATGCTTCGAAAAACGCTGAAAGATGCATCCATGCAACCCAAGGGTCATAATTTCTCCATACCAGGGTGCCCAATTTCCAAGTTCCCCCAATTATGGCCGCCAAAATGAGGTATTTAAGGTATCTCAGAGGGCCATCTATGCTTTTGGGTAGCTTTTTGGGTTTTATGCCCATTTTCCGCCCCAAAGAGGCGCTCCACTCCCCCAACGTTCCAAGGGGGCAAATCCAGCCGCAAAAGGCCCTTCCAAGCACCAAAGTAACGCCAACAAGGAGCAGAAAAAGAATCAAAGAGCTCGGAGCAAGCCTCCGAAGCCAAACCCCGGAGGTCATAACTTGAAAAAGCCCCTCCAACCCTCCAAAGGGACAAAAAGCATCCACCGGAGGTATTCCGGAAGGACCTCCGCCTACAACCTGGTGTCTGTAGCCTATCCAGGTAAGAAGGACCAGAAAGACTCCCTGAACGGAAAACCTTAATAGTCTTGAATTTTTCACCATTTCCCCTCCTATCTTGAATAAACAGAAAAACAAAAATAAAAACCCCCACTAGGTAATAATTATATACGTAAAGAACGGATTTTTCAGCAAAAATAGTGTTAAAATTGCCGAGCAGGAGTTTATAAAGAGCAAGAAAAGGAGGTGAAAGAGATGGGAATATATATGAACAACGCGGCAACTTCATGGCCAAAACCTGAAGAGGTGCCAAAGGCAATGTACCAGTTCATGACCAGCTCTGGGGCCAACCTGGCCAGAGGTTCCTCCAGTTCTAGGGACTTGGAGACCTTGGACTTGGTTACAACGACCAGGGAGAGACTGGCATCCTTCTTCGGCGGCTACAAGGACGAAGACCCCAGGTACGTAACCTTCACATCCAACGTCACCGAGGCCCTGAACGTAGTATTGAAGGGGTTTTTACGGCCCTCTAGCAGGGTGGTTACCACATCTATGGAGCACAACGCCGTGATGCGCCCCCTAAGAAGGCTGGAGTCTGAGAGGGGTGTAAAGGTTACCGTTTCGCCGTGTTTTTCTGACGGCACGTTGGATCTGGAACGCTTCGAACAAGCCCTGAAAGAAGGCCAAGACCTGGCGGTCATGAGCCACTGCAGCAATGTCTGCGGAACCATCCAACCCATTGAGGAAGTGTCCAAGTTGTGTAGGCAGTACGGCGTTCCATTGGTCTTGGATAGCGCCCAGACCGCTGGGGTTCTGGATATCTCCGCTAGGGACCTTGGTCTTGCTGCCCTCTGCTTTACGGGACATAAGGGCCTTATGGGGCCCCAGGGAACAGGAGGCATAGTATGGGAACCTTCCTTTGCTGAGAGAGTAAAGCCCTTGGTGGAGGGAGGCACGGGAAGTCTGTCCCACCTTCAAGTTCAGCCGGAGAGCCTACCAGACAAGTTTGAGGCCGGGACTCCCAACTTGCCTGGCATTGCAGGACTTTCAGCGGCCCTGGAATGGATAAGAAAAACGGGGTTGGAAACCATACGAGAGAAGGAAAAAAAGCTGGGAGAGCTTCTTCTTGAGGCAATATTGGATATGAAAAAGCTTACCCTCTACGGCAAAAAAACCATGCAGGGGCGCCTCAGCGTCTTCGCCGTTAACCCTCAAGATGGCGATAACGCTACCTTGGCCCTTAAGTTGGCTGATGAGTATGGTATCGAGGCTCGCCCTGGCCTTCACTGTGCGCCGGTGGCTCACGAGACTTTAGGAAGTTTTCCCCAGGGAGCCCTGAGGCTCAGCGTGGGGTATTTCAACACAAAAGAGGAGATATCTACGGTCATAAAGGCCTTGAAAACCTTGGTTTGAGGGTCCCCAAAGGGCCCCGTAGGGTGCTTTAAGGATCTTGGAGCACGTACCTTTCCAGGGCCGCAGCTACTCCATCGTCATAGTTAGGCGAGGTTACAGCATCTGCGCGGTCCTGGATTTCTTTTCTAGCGTTTCCCATGGCAACCGAAAAACCTGCCATCTCAAAGAGGGGAAGGTCATTTTCCGAATCCCCAATGGCCATCATTTCATTGCTTTTAATGCCCATCTTCTCCATTAAGATCTTTACTCCCCTGGCTTTACTGACTTCAGGGTGAGCCATGTCCACGAAGAGTCGGTTGCTTACTGCAGCATAAATCCTTTCGCCAAACTCTTCCTGCACAGCTTTACGTATGAGTACGGCCTCTTCAGGGCTTTTTGCTATAGATAAAAGCTTGGTAGGGCTTTCGTTCAAGGTGAAAAGCTTTTCTTTTAGCTCTATGGGATCCAGGAATGTGAGTCTCCCATACTCTAGAGCGGTTTCGTTTCTTTCGTACACGTAAAGGTTATCTCCCACGTATGACTGGATATACCACCCTCTGTCCTTGAAAAAAGCCATTAATTCCCTGGCAGTACGGGAGTCTATAGGCCGGAAAAATAATTGCTCGTTGGTTCTTGGGTTTCTTATGTCTGCGCCGTTTGCTGTTATGAGGGGGTCTTTCAGGTTCAATGCCTTCGCAAAAGGCAAGACAGAGGGAAAAAGCCTTCCAGTGGCTATGGTAACGCAAATTCCCCTTTTGATGCACTCTGCGATTGTCTTTTGAGTCTTAGAAGATATGCTGTTGTCGGGACGCAATAAGGTCCCATCCAAATCCAAAACCACCAATTTGAAAGTCATCCTTCACCCTCCTTAGCAGTGGGTTTATACTATCAGAAAAAGCATTATTCGAGGAGGTGCAGGAATGTTCATCAACCCATCCATGAAAGACCTGCTTCTTGCAGCAAGATTTCTAAAAGGGAAGGTGCGGCATACACCAACGGAAAAATCCCTGCCGTTGTCGGAGATTGCAGGTGGTGAAGTCTACTTGAAATGGGAAAATCAGCAGCTTACGGGCTCCTTCAAGGTGAGAGGTGCCTTGAACAAGATGTTCAGCTTAACCGAAGAAGAGAAGAAAAGGGGCGTTGTCACGGCCTCGAGCGGAAACCATGCCCAGGGCATAGCCATTGCAGCGTCCATGCTGAAGGTGAAGGCCACCATATGCGTGCCTGGGGTGTGTCCTGAAACCAAGAAAAAGGCCATAAAAAGGTACGGTGGTCCATGGGTGGACCTCGTAGTGGCAGGCCATTTTTACGACGATGCGGAAGCGAAAGCTCACAGTTTGGAGAGAGAGGAGAAAATGACGTACATTTCCTCTTTTGAGGACCCATACATCATTTGTGGGGCGGGCACCGCAGGGCTGGAGATGATGATGGATGAGCCCGAGATAGACACAATCATAGTTCCTGCAGGTGGTGGCGGCCTTATCTCAGGGATAGCCCTGGCAGCCAAGACCCTTCGTCCTGACGTTGAAATATGGGGAGTCCAGTCAGTTTCCTCACAGCCTTATGTGGCATCTTGGCCCACGGGAAGGGTTGTAGAGGTGGAATATAAGGACTCCTTGGCAGATGGCCTTACGGGTTGGATTCCCCAAAGCCTTTTGGACCTTGCAAGAAGGAGAGTAAAGGGCTTTGTTGCGGTGACGGAGGAGGAAATCGCAAAAGCGATAGTATGGCTTTTCAGAGAGCATCACCAGGTAGTTGAAGGTGCCGGGGCTGTTGGCGTAGCGGCCCTCCTTTCCGGCAAGATATCAGGCTGGGGCAGGAAAACCGGCATAATAATATCAGGTGGCAACATTGACCACCTGACATTGGAGGAAATATTGAGAAAGTACTAGTTTCGGTGCCTATTCGCTGGGTACAGACTGTTTGAATATCTGTTCCAGTATTTGCTGTTTCAGCTGATCGCCAACGCTCTCGTCAGACCCATTGGTGGGGATGTTTATGTTGACCTTGGTCTGGTCATCTTTCACCGATGGGTCTGTATTGTCTTCAGGTATAGGCTGACTCTTTGCAGGAGAATAGACCTTTATGTTGGATATCATAGGTTTCTCCCACGTTCCGGAAACGTGGAAGGAAACGTCCCGGAAGTCCTGTTTCGACAGCCCCCCAACCAGGCCTCCCAAGAGGCCAGAAAGGAGCTCTTGTGGGTTTTGTATGTCTGATCCCATTATTCCCTGTATGGCCCCCACCAGGGCATTGAGGGTCTGCATGTTTATGTTGCCACTGCAGTTTAAGTTTATGCTTGAACCAGGCCCCAGGGTCCCGTCGGCGGTGAGGTACCGGTACAAGGGATCCTGAGGATAGGCCGTCATGCGGCTTCCAGGCATCAAAGTGAGGGTGTTGCCCAAGATGTTGAAGTAGGTTTCCACGTTGCTGTAGCGGATGGACGAAAGGCCGTGGGGTGCAGCTATTATCTTGATAGCCTTGAAATCCGATATCTCTCCGTCCTTTGCGGAGAAACGACCATTTCCCTTTATGGGCATGGGTTTGGTAAAGGATCCTTCTAGGTTGAGGTTCAGGTCGCCTTTCCCCGTGACCTTGCCCTTGAGGCTCAAGGCGTCCTTCACTACTCCCTCGATGTTGGTGTTGGAGGTTGCGATCATGGCGGACCACTTGCCCGTCCTTAGGTTGAAGAGAGCGTCCGCAGTGGCGCTTCCCCCGTAGAAGGTCCCCTTGGCCTTGTAGACCTTAAGGAAGTCACCGGAGAAGGATAAAGGAGCGTGGAAGTTGCTTATCGTTAAACCGTGAAGTTTTATGGTGTCGGAATTAATCTCGCCACTACCTGACCAATCGCCTCTGCTCCTTGAAGCCTCAACTGCTAGGTTGATCAGCCCACCTAGGTTCATGGCCCTTGCTTGTCGGGATTCCTTGGTAAAAAGAGCAAGATCCAGGTTGTTGCCCTCTATGGAAAGGGACAAGTCCGCATCTTTCTCCTTTTTAATGGGGAAAGAGCCCTTTACGGAGACGGTTCCCTCCCCTATTCGAGCGGTGCCTTTAACTATCTTGGCTATCCCATCCTTCACGGATATTTGACCTTCTGCGTTACTGAAAGAATAGTCCCTAAAGGTCAGTTCGTCGCACAAAAAACTCGCTGCGACCTCGGGGGAAAGGAGGCTTCCCGTAACTTTGAAGGTGCCGTTCAGTGTTCCTTTCAAGGGCAGTTTGAAGGGCTCCCCCATTTTGGCCAGATTGGCCTTCTCTACGGAGCCCTCAAACTCCATGTGGGGCGCTTCTTTCTCTTTCTGGGGCATGAGGATTTTGCCTTTAGCTGTCAACTGGCTATCCCACAGGCTTAAGGATAGTCCTTCTAAAAGTACTTCTTTCTGAGAATATGATGCTTTGCCTGAGATAGGGCCAGTATGGAGGCCCCTTAGGCTTCCCTTTTGGGCCTTGAAGGAGATCTTTGCCGTTGGGGTCCTTTGGCTTATGGCCGATAAGGGAAGGTCGGTCCACATGGTGATGTCCGAAAGCTCTATGTCGTAAGGTCCCTTTATAAAGCTAGATGAGAAGCTCAGGGAGATATCAGGGTTGCTTATGCTTCCAGTTACCTTCCATGAAGTTGAAACCTCACCTTTCAAGTTGGGGATGGATATCCCTGCAGCCTGCAGGACTTTCGATAGGTTTACCTTTCCTCCAGTTCCGCTGAAGAGCAAAGATGCTCTCTGGCTACCCAATCCGGATACCTTTCCCGACCCCCGTATAGGTAGGCTGTTCCACGTTGCGGACAAGTCTTTAACCTGCAGCATGGAATTGGAATAGGCAAACTCCACTGCAGGATTCTCTATCAGATGTCCCATCACCCTTATCTTTTCAGACCAAAGCTTGCCATCTGACGAAATTTTGCCTGGAGTTCCACTTATTCTCACGGTACCACCCGCAAGGCCCTCAAGTTTCATGCCCTCCACGGGAACGATGGTTCTAGCCTTGTTCAGTGCGATACCCTTTCCAGAAAGGGTAAAGTCAAAATAAGGCCCTTCTTTTATGCGGATTATCCCTGAACCAGCTACAGGAGCATCAAGCCACCTGCCTGAAATGGTGACCAAGGATGTATAGTTTTCCTTGAAGTCCAGCGTGGCTGTAAGGTTTTCTATGGGTTGTCCAGCCATGGTCACGGAGGAGGCCTCAACCCGCGCGGGCCCCACCACTTTGCCCCTTTTCACTGCGAAGCCTATATGGGCCTTTTCTATGCTTCCTGAAGCAAACCCCAGCCAAGGGAAGGTTTTAGTCCATTGGACCAGTTCCCCATCTTGTACATCCAAATCGAAGTAAAGCTCCGGGGGAAGGGCGCTAAAGAGCATTCCAAGCTTTCCAGAGACCTTAGAGTTATTTGCGAAGCCAGATATGTCCTCAAACCATAGTTTCCTGCCTCTACTCCACCAGTTGGATCTAAGTCCCTCTACAGGTATGCCCCATATTTGCCCTTTGTCCATGCTCAAACTTCCCCTGAGACCCACTTCACGCCATGGCCCCTCGATTTCAAGGGACGTGGAGAAACTTCCACTGAAGCCTTTATCCTTCAGGGCGGGCCACAAAAAGGATACAACTTCTAAGTCAAGGTCAGAGACCTTGCCTGTGCATGCCACCGTAGGGTAAATATCTCCCTTAACTTCGATATTTCCCTTACCTATGGTCGCTTTGAACCTCTCCAGGGAAAGCTTGCCGTTTTTGAAGCTACCCCTTCCCTCAAGTTCAGAGGAGAGCCCTTTGAATGAAACCTTGCCGTGAAGGGAAAGGGCCCCATTGCTCGAGGAAAGCCTTACAGAGTCAAGGCCTACGGAGGATTCTTTCGTTCGTATAGTGCTTTGGACAATGGAGAGCTTTATGTCGGGTAGCTTTTCAAGGGTCTTTTCTTCTTGACCTGTAAACAAAGAGGGAAGGTTATCAGCGAAAATCTCTCCTCCACTCAACTTAACGCTTCGCACTTTGGTCTTACCTAACAGTAGGGCTAGGGGGTCAAGTTTTAGAGACAACCCCCGAGCCTTGGTTATGAGGATACCGTCTTTATTTAGTGATATACCTGAGACGGTATATCCCCGAATAGGGTTCCCAGAGATCTTGCCCACAGAAAGAGTGGCTCCCAGCTTTTCTGAGGCCATGCGCTGGGCACTGGCCTTGGCATAATCTACAGCCACATCCTTTTGGGAGAGATACAAAACCCCTCCTCCAAAAGCGATGAATGCTATAGAGAGGCTTACGAACAGAATCTTCATGTATTTTTTCATTTCCATCTATCTCCTCACAGAACAGGTGATCCTGCCAGATGTATTCAGATGTTGGGTTTAGGTTGAAAAGCCTATACGATGTCTATTTTTGCAGAAAATAAAGCATAAAACATCAGGAAAAATACGTATATAAATGCAACACTCCCACAGGGAAATTATACTACTTGAGGATGATTAAGGATATACGTTTCACGTGAAACACACCAGCCGGAGAAAATGTTTCACGTGAAACATAGACCCATACATGTGGATAAGTGGAAACAAGAGTGGAAAAATATGTGGATTTGTGGATATTCTAGTGGACAAGTTGGCATTTAGTTGTGAAAAACTTTGGGGTTAATGTTTCATCTTGATTATCTGTATGGGGTCAGCCAGTTTCATTTGCCCTCCCTGGAAGCTTGTCCTGAGCTTTCCCGCAACGTACAGCGTTAGGTTCTTTTCGAATTTCGTTTTGGAGAACCGGGGAAGGTCATCGTTGTATATCACTACTCTCATCTTTCCGTCCATATCCACGAGGGATACCTTGTTGGACGACCGTTCTATCTTCCGTATGGTGAGCTTCAGGGTTATAAATTTCCCTGCCAATGAGGGAAGTTCGTTCCAAGCCTGTTCGGAGGTGAAAACCCTTCGGCAGGCTTTGTCCCAAAACCCTTTTCTTTCCTTGAAGGCCAATCGGAAAGCTCTTATTATGCGATCTGTATATTTGACGTTGGGGCTTAGGGTAAAAGGCATAGCAAGCCCGTTTCTGGTTATGATTTCGTTCACCAAAAGGTCCTTGTTTTTGGGGGATAGCCAGACCCATGCAAGAAGTCTCCCGTACCTGTCGTAAGGTTGAACGTCCACTTCGAGTATTATGGCCTTTTTCATGACAAGCTGAGCGTTGAAGGCTGCTGCAATTTTGCCGAGCTCCTCCTCCCCCCTTTGAGGGTGATGAAGCTCTGGGGTGTCTATTCCGAGGTACCGCACCTTTTTCTTGCTTCCGTCTGGAAGGATTACCTCAATGGTGTCGCCATCATATACCTTTACGGCAAAGGCTTCCTGCAGATAGGCCTCTGCAGGAAGCCCCATGAATAATTGGACAAATAAGGTTATAGGAACTAGCAGCCAAAGTAAACGTCTTAATTTTCCTCTCTTTGCGGGCAGAATTTTTTGTACCCTCCCTCTTCCAGTTCTTTTCGGTAGTAAGAGACGCCCTCTGGAACAAGTAATACTGCTTCGAGGGTGTTGTGAACCACTCCGCTGAAAAGATGCCCTCCTACGGTAGAATGGTCGCGGCCGGAAAGGGCTGCGTGGGGGTGGATGAACACTCCTCCGTCCTCCATAATGTTCACGGTTCCACTGATGCTCAAAAGCTCATAGGGTTCGTTGTATTCCTTTTTGACGTATCCTTCAGGCCCCAGCCATCCGATGGTGAAGTTTCTGAGCATACCTATGGCCGAGAGTATGACTGCGCCCTTTACTCCTTCCTTTTCCAGCAAGTGTTTGAGCTCTGGAAGCAAGTCGCTTCCGTCTTCCAGCCGCAAGGATATGATGTTGCCCGACCTTACAAGAGTGCTTCCCACTTTACATTCCTCCTTTTAGGTCAAATTTAGAGAACCTTGAAGGTGCAAAAGAATTCCTGTGAGTGTTATTATTATATGAGCAAATTTATTCCTGCGGGATAAAGGAGTGAAAATCATAAAAATCAAGGCAGAGATCCACATTGAAGATATAATGCCGGAGATCCAAAGGAACAAGGACACCCTTGAAACATACGTCCATATTCTTTCTGCGATGAACTCCACTTCTAGACTCACTGGGGAGCGAGATCCATCTAAGATCTGGAATGAACATCTTTTGGATTGTGGATTTTCGTTACCCCTTATCCCGGAGATTGGCAGCGCTGTAGATGTGGGAACTGGTGGTGGGCTTCCAGGAATGCTTTGGGCGATATGCCGTCCCCACCTGAATGTCTATCTCCTCGACAGCGTGCATAAAAAGTGCGCTGCCGTCGGTGAGATGATAAGAAACCTAGGGCTGAAGAATGCTTTCGTGGTATGCGACAGGGCAGAGATCTTTGCTGCGGAAAATAGGGAGAGGTTTTCAGCAGCGGCCACCCGTGCAGTGGGACATCTAGGCCTTTGTGCAGAGTATATGTCCCCCCTGGTGATGAAAGGGGGAATCCTTCTTTGTTTCAAGGGGCCCAAGGTAGAGGAAGAGCTTAAGGAAGTGGGGCCATCGTGGAATAAATTGGGCCTTTCGGAACCAGAAATATATTCTTACAGGCTGGGTGAAAAGAACTTGTTCCTGGTGGTCTGGAAAAAAGAGGAGTACTGCCCAAAATCTTTTCCGAGGAAACCTGGGAGGGCTCAGAAACTGCACTGGTGGAGGTGTGTTCGTTGAAGGCTGTCGCTGTTGCTAACCAAAAAGGTGGTGTGGGTAAGACTACCTGCTGTGTCAATCTTGCCGCGGAGTTGGGCCGAAAAGGCAAGAAGGTGCTGGTCATAGATATGGATCCCCAGGGAAACAGTACCAGCGGCTTAGGGATAGACGTCAAGGCGGTAAAGAAGAACGTCTATCATTTGGTCTTGGATAAGGCAAAGCCCAAAGATGTCATAATTCCCACAAATTGGGAAGGAGTGTGGGCTCTGCCGGCGACCCTTGATTTGGCGGCCGCAGAAGTGGAGCTGGCAGGGGTGATAAGCAGGGAGACCAGGCTTGCAAGGCATCGAGGGGCCTTCAAGGACTTTGACGTAGTCTTCATGGACTGCCCTCCCTCGCTGGGGCTTTTGACGGTGAATGCCTTGGTGGCCGCGGATACCCTTTTGGTTCCTTTACAGTGTGAATATTACGCCCTTGAGGGCTTAAGCCAGCTTATGCGGACGGTGAACCTGGTGAGGCGCTACCTTAACGAGGAATTGGAGCTTGGAGGGTTGGTCTTGACCATGTTCGACGCCAGGACCAACCTCGCCAGAGAGGTAGCAGAAGAGGTTAAAAGGCGTTTCAATGACATTCTTTTTGAGACCATAATCCCCAGGAACATTCGACTTTCAGAGGCTCCAAGCCATGGTAAGCCCATAGGGTATTATGATCCTTCTTGCAGTGGGGCCAAGGCCTACAGTAGTTTGGCTGAGGAGGTAATAGGGCGATGGCTCGAAAAAAGGTCTTAGGGAGAGGTTTGGAGGCCATTTTTTCTGGTGCTGAAGCCCCACCGAAGGAGCCAGCCCATATGGAGAGGGAAGATGGTTTGCTGGACATTCCCATAGAGGATCTTTTCCCCAGTCCCCTTCAGCCGAGAAAGTCTTTTGACAACGCTTCGCTCAAGTCCCTGGCAGCGTCCATAAAGGAGTGCGGGGTAATACAGCCTATCTTGGCGAGGTCATCCAAGGGCAAGTACGAGATAGTTGCAGGGGAACGGCGGTGGAAGGCTGCTAAAATGGCGGGGCTCAAGACCGTTCCTGTTAAGGTGATAAACGCAGATGACCTCTCAGTTATGGAGCTTTCCCTGGTGGAGAACCTCCAAAGGGAAGACCTTTCTCCTCTGGAGGCTGCCTTGGGCGTCAAGGAGCTCATAAACAGGTTCTCCTTGACCCAGGAACAGGCAGCAAAGAAGCTTGGGTGGAGCAGAGTGGCGGTTACGAACAAGTTGAGGCTTCTTAACCTCCCTCAAGAGGTCTTGGATTACCTTGGGGATGGCAGAATAAGCGAAGGACATGCAAGGGCTCTTCTTGCCTTGAAAAGGGAGGAAGAGTGCATACGGTTGGCCCGCCTCGCTGCGGAGAAGGGTTTGTCCGTAAGGGAGCTCGAGGACGCAGTGAGGAGGACTTTGACCTCAGGGACATCCAGGAAGAAGTCGGTGCGCGTAATGGAGATACCCGAATCTGCGAAACGAATCTCTGAAAAGTTTGGTATAAAGGTCAAGTTGAAGGGAGCTCGAGGTAAGCTTCAGTTGACCTTGGATGGGCTCACCCCTCAGGTTGCCATGAGACTCTTTGACCTCCTGGAGGCAAGACAAGAGGAACTTTTCCCTGAGGAATAGAGGATGCTTGACCACTTCCTGTAAGGAGCGGTTTATGGTTTATAAGAGAAGCTTCGAGGATTTTTTGGTTTTCGGAAAGGTGATTTCAGCGGCCTTAGTGCTTTGTGGTTTTTTGATCCTGGGGCTTTTGGTGGGCAGGAGACTGGAAGCTTCAGGTTGGCCTGGTTGGGCCGTTCCTGTTTGCGCGGCCTGTGGGGCCTTTGTCGGGGCTTGGCAGGCCTGGAGTTTCGTGAAGCAGGCTTGGAGAAGAAACCGGAGGAGATAGCTTTGACGGATGGCTTAAAGGGGAGTGATTCAATGGAAAGTCTTTTTGCACCTTGGAGGATGGCTTATATAAAGAACGCCAAGAAGGAACCAGGCTGTATTTTTTGCCTTTTTCCCGCGGAGAAGGACGATAAAAAGAGGCTCATCCTGGCTCGGGGAGAAAAGGTCTTCGTGATAATGAATGCCTTTCCTTACAACCCGGGGCACCTCATGGTTGCACCCTACAGACATGTAGGAAACTATGAGGAACTGGACGATGAAGAGCTCCTGGAGATGCACAAGATGGCTTCTGAGTGCATAAAGGTGCTCAAGAAAACCATGTCGCCGCAGGGCTTCAATTTGGGCGTAAACATAGGGGAGGTAGCTGGTGCTGGTTTTGCAGGCCATGTTCACCTTCATGTAGTTCCTAGGTGGGCGGGGGACACCAATTTCATGCCCGTGACAGCCCAGGTCAGGGTGCTGCCTGAGGCCCTGGAGGAGACCTGGGCCAAGCTGAAGGAGGCCTGGGACGAAGGCAATGGATCGTAGCGATACCTACTGGGAGCCTCAAAAGAGTGTCTCCGTGGAGCTCAAGGAAAAAAGATCCTTATTCATAGCTTCTGTGGGGATTACCAGGAGCGAGGAAGAGGCAAAGGAGTTCATAAGAGAGATAAACAGAAAATTCAAAGATGCAACCCACAACTGCTGGGCCTACAGGGTCGGCGTGGAGAGGATAGTGGAGTATTATTCCGACGCCGGAGAGCCCTCAGGAACGGCAGGAAAGCCCATCCTTGGTGCAATCCAGCATGCAGGCGTCACCAACGCCACGGTCGTGGTAACGAGGTACTTTGGGGGCATAAAGCTGGGGGTGAGGGGCCTTATAGATGCCTACGGCAGGAGCGTGACCTTGGCCTTGGAGGAGGCTGGGAAGGTCGTGCGGAGGGTAAGTTTGAACGCCCTTGTCGTCTTGGGCTACGAGAACTCAAGGGCGTTTATGGCTCAACTTAAGGAGATTGGCGTTCAAGAGGACTTGATTGAGTCATCTTACGGTGTTAATGTTACGCTGCGTTTTCCAGTGCCCAAAAGTTTCGTACCTCAGGCGGAGGAGCTGTTCAAGGGGTACGAGGCCAGGGGGTTATTGCTTTCCTGGGCCTGGGAAAGCTGAGAGAAATAAATCCAGACAGAGAAGGTGATCTTGTTGAGCGTGTATGACGAGTTCCAGCCCTTTATAACGGCGTTGAGGCATCCGCCTTGTAGAAGTCTTTTGAGAGACCTCTCAAACCAGGAGTTGGCCGCTATAGCCTCCTTCGAGTCGGTGCCCAACAACCAGGGCTCTGCCCTATATGTGACCAGGATACGAAGCCGCAGTGCTGCTTTCACGGAGATAGTGTACTCCATGGATGAGGAGGCCCTTTCTCTCTTAAAGCAGGTATGGGACTATCTGAGATGGCAACAGATGATAAGGGTCACTGCCCGCATAGGGGCCCACGATAAAAACCCCATGATTGCCAACATGTACGTCACCAGAAGGTACGCCAGGATAGCCCATATGTTTGCGGCGAACTTCGCCACGGAGGCAGATCAAGATACGGCAGACATAGTAACGGTGGTCGTCCCTGAGTGGCACCAGAGGAAGATATTGGTGTTCCCTCAGTACAGGACCACATGCATTCTGGGAAGCGACTACTACGGAGAGACCAAGATGGCCACGCTGAGGATGGCCATGCACATAGCGCGAGAGGAGCTTGGAGGGGTAGGACTTCACGCAGGAAGCAAGATAGTAAGGGTCAATACCCCAAGAGGCTTAGAGGAAAAGGGGCTTATAGTATTTGGGCTCTCAGGGACAGGAAAGACCACTATAACTACCTCGGACCATGGTTTAGTGGCTCCCGAAGGGGTTGAGGTGCTGCAGGACGATATAAACCTGCTCTTGCCCAACGGCAAAGCCCTTGGAACCGAGAGAAACTTCTACATCAAGACGGACAACGTAATGAAGCAGCCGGAGATCCTCGCTGCAGCCAGCCATTCTTCGGCGATCATAGAGAACTGCTGGGTGGACGACGACGGCAACGTAAACTTCAATAATCATGCCTTGACGACCAACGGCAGGGCCATAGTTTTCAGAGATAAGATACCTAATACGTCAGATAAGATCGATCTGGATAGGGTAGACGCCATTTTGTTTAACATGAGACGGTATGACACCCCTCCCATATGCAGGCTGATGTCCCCAGAGCAGGCAGCAGCTTTCTACATGCTGGGTGAGTCTACTATAACCAGTGCCGAGGATCCATCGAGAGTGGGGCAGGCCAAGCGGGTGGTGGGTTTTGACCCCTTTATAATCGACAACCCCCACGTAAACGGAAACAGGTTGCTCAGGATATTGCGAGATAACCCCCACATAAAGTGCTACATAGTGAACACGGGCAGGATCGGGGGCAGAGACGGGGCTAATATGACACCTGATGTCACCTTTAAGGCCATAGTAGGCGCCCTCTCGGAAAGGATAAATTGGAAGTACGACGACATCTTGGGGTGTGAGGTGCCTGAAGCTTTGGACATCCCCAATGCAGAACAGTACGACCCGTATACCCATTACAGCAGGGAGGAGTACGCCCAGATCATGGGAGCTCTCAGAAAGGAGCGTAAGGACTATCTGGTCAAGTTTAAAGGACTTGCCCAAGAAGTTATAAGCGCTGTGTAATTGCTAACAACAGAAAAGCATGGATATTAAACCTAGAAGGGGCGGGTAGAAACCCGCCCCGTAGTTTTTGGGAGCTTGTAAACGGAGAGGAAAGGAGTATAATCATCTATCATGGTCACCCATATTTTAAATTAGGTTGACAAGGAGGTTAAGTCATGAGGTTTACACCAAAAACTATGGTTCTTGCAGCTATGTTCGCAGTTTTGACGACTGTGGGTGCTTACATCAGGGTACCCATGCCAGTGGTTCCTTTCACTTTACAGACGGCCTTTGTACTTCTTGCGGGAGTGCTTCTGGGGTCTCGCATAGGGGCCTTGTCTCAGGTTTTGTACATTATCATTGGGCTTTTGGGGCTTCCTGTGTTCGCGGGAGGAGCTGGAGGCTTGCAGACTGTCTTTCGCCCGACGTTTGGCTTTCTTTTAGGTTTTATCGCCGCGGCTTTTGTTGCAGGAGCAGTTCTTGAAAGGAGCAAGGATTACTCTTTCGTCAAGGTTTTGACGGCCTGTATCGCAGGAAGTGTTGCTCTTTACGTTTTTGGGCTTCTGGGATTGTATTTGAATCTAAACTACGTTGCAGGGAAGTCCGTTACTTTTTGGAAGGTACTTAAGATAGGCTTCTTCCCCTTCATAGTAACCGACGCTCTCAAAGCGCTGGGTGTGGCTATCCTTGGGGCCAAGGTGGCGCCTCGTATAAAGGGGCTAATTCGCGAGCAAAAAGAGTAAGGTAAAATTGATTTTTATTGACTAAAACCACTTTTCCTTTAACTCTCCTCTGCTCTCGTAGTAGAATTGTCCTAAATTACATACCATAATCGAGCGGAGGGCGCTGCGTGGGATTTTTTGTCAAACGTCAAGATTTTGCAGGGGACAGTAAAAGATGGGAAGCCAAGACAGCCCTTTGTCTTGCTTCCCTTTATGCTGTATGGGGATCTACTTTTTTGGCCAATAAGTTTGGTTTGGAAAGCTTTCCTCCTTATATGTTGAATGCTATTAGGTTCTTGTCTGGCGGAGTGATTTTATATGCCCTCATGAAGTTCAAGGGTGAGAAAGACCCTACCTTCGGAGAGTGGATGAAGGCAGGAATTGTTGGACTTTTCATGGTGGTAGGTGGTTCAGGGGGGCTCACCGTGGGGCAGCAGTGGGTGGCATCAGGTCTTGCTGCGACCCTTATAGCCACTGTGCCTTTGTGGACAGTAGTTTTCACGAGTTTTTGGGAAGGCAGACCAAGTAGGATGGAGGTCTTTGGGCTGATCATAGGTGTTTTGGGTGTGGCCATGCTCAACATGGAGAAGGGTATAAGGGGCAATCCAATTGGGGTCATATACATATTGTCGGCTGCGGCGTGCTGGGGGGTTGGTTCGGCGCTCAACCGGAGGATCAAGTGGCAGTCCCAGCAGACCGTAACAGCAGCGCAGATGATCGTAGGAGGGGCTATATTGGCTTTTATTTCCTTCTTGTTGGGTGAAAGAATGGGGCCTCTCACGATGAAGGCAGCATGGGGAATCTTCCACCTGGTCGTATTTGGTTCTGTCGCTGGTTTTTCCCTTTACGTTCATCTTCTTAAGACCACTAGACCTGCAGTGGCCACCAGTTATGCTTTGGTCAATCCCATAATAGCGGCCATCTTGGGGGCAACCCTTGCTGGAGAGAGGTTCTCTTTAGTTGCCTTGCTGGCCATGGCGGTGATCCTCTCCGGGGTTGCCTTGGTTTTCCTGGCGAAAGTACAAAGACGAGGGTAGGCGGCCAGCGCAAGGCTTATATTTGAGGGGAGGCGGAAGCATGTTGGAAGGGCTGGAGCGGTTGGTTTCCTTTTTGAAGTCCAAGGAAGTGGTGGTCTTCACCGGTGCGGGGATGAGTACTGCCTCAGGCCTTCCGGACTTCAGGGGCAAAAAGGGTCTGTGGAAGGAGAAGGACCCTTCCCTTTTGGCATCCGTAGGCGCATTGGAGAACAACTACCAGGAGTTTTGCGAGTTCTATCGCTGGCGGATAAAGGCCCTGCTGGAGGCCAAACCCAATGAAGGACATTTTATATTGGCAAATTGGGAGGAAAAGGGCTACGTAAAGGGCATAATAACCCAGAACGTGGACGGTTTTCACCAAGAGGCTGGAAGCAAAAAGGTGTGGGAACTCCATGGAACACTGAGAAAGGTAAGGTGCATGAGGTGCCGCAGCAGGTACGACAGCGCTCTTTTTTTGGAGAGGACCAATTGCCCCAACTGCGGAGGAAAGCTCAGGCCAGATGTGGTCCTCTTTGGCGAAAGTTTGCCCAATTTAGCCCTGGAAAAGGCGGAGGAGCTTTCTTTAGACTGCAGATGTTTTTTGGTCCTGGGTTCTTCCCTCAGGGTGTCTCCTGCAAACTGGTTTCCATCCTTGGCTAAGAGGAATAAAGCGGAGCTTTTCATCGTAAACATGGAGCCCACCCCGCTGGATGCCATAGCGGAAAAGGTAGTTGCCGAGGA
>NZ_DAITZW010000026.1:0-4411 GCF_036847465.1 Thermovirga lienii
ATTTGCACATTGACAGATATATATGGTGAATTAGGTAATGGAGAGGTTAAGGTATTAAGGGCGCACGGTGGATGCCTAGGCACCAGTAGCCGAGGAAGGGCGTGGCAAGCTGCGAAAAGCTTCGGGGAGGCGCAAGCGGCCTTTGATCCGGAGATGCCCGAATGGGGTAACCTGCTTGGAGGAGTCCAAGCATCCTGTAATAGGAGGGAACCCGGTGAAGTGAAACATCTCAGTAGCCGGAGGAGGAGAAATCAAACGAGATTCCCTGAGTAGTGGTGAGCGAAAGGGGAGTAGCCTAAACCGTGCAGATGTTAAAGGCTGCGGCTGTTGTCTGCATGGGGTTGAGGGACGCGTTGTGGGTATCCGCAGGTACCCGCCATGAAGCGCTTTTTAGCCGAACAGTGTTGGGAGAGCTGACCGTAGAGGGTGAAAGTCCCGTAGGCGAAAGGGAGCGTGTAGTGGTGGACGTGATCCCGAGTAGGCCGGAGCACGTGGAATTCCGGTTGAATCAGGGTGGACCACCATCCAAGGCTAAATACTACTGGTGACCGATAGTGCAGCAGTACCGAGAGGGAAAGGTGAAAAGCACCCCTGGCGGGGAGTGAAATAGACCTGAAACCGTGTGCTTACAAGCGATCGGAGTCTGGCATATGCTGGATGACGGTGTGCCTATTGAAGAATGAGCCGGCGAGTTACTTTACGTGGCGAGGTTAAGGGCTTTAAGGTCTGGAGCCGTAGGGAAACCGAGTCTGAATAGGGCGTTAAGTCGCGTGGAGTAGACCCGAAGCCGTACGATCTATCCATGGGCAGGTTGAAGTCCGGGTGAAACCGGATGGAGGACCGAACCAATCAGTGTTGAAAAACTGTTGGATGACCTGTGGATAGGAGTGAAAAGCTAATCGAGTACGGTGATAGCTGGTTCTCCCCGAAATGCATTGAGGTGCAGCCTCATGTTAGAAAGTGCTGGGGGTAGAGCACTGGTTGGACGATGGGGACTGGGGTCCTACTGACTTCAGCCAAACTCCGAATACTGGCACTGGATTCATGGGAGTGAGACTACGGGTGAGAAGGTCCGTGGTCGAGAGGGAAACAACCCAGACCGACAGCTAAGGTCCCTAAGCTACGCTAAGTGTTACAAGGATGTGGGGGAGCTTGGACAGCCAGGAGGTTGGCTTAGAAGCAGCCATCCTTGAAAGAGTGCGTAACAGCTCACTGGTCGAGCGCCCCTGCGCCGAAAATGTAGGGGGCTAAGCGTAGCGCCGAAGCTTCGGATGCCAGTACTAGGTACTGGTGTGGTAGGGGAGCGTTCCATGCGGGGTGAAGTTGAGCCGGGAGGCTTGGTGGACTGCATGGAAGTGAGAATGCCGGCATGAGTAGCGAGAAACGCGTGAGAACCGCGTTCACCGGAAGCCCAAGGGTTCCTGGGGAAGGTTTATCCTCCCAGGGTTAGGCGGGACCTAAGGCGAGGCTGAGAGGCGTAGCCGATGGACAGCAGGTAGACATTCCTGCCCCACCTTGGCGACGTTTGTACCGAAGGGGTGACGCAGGAGGCTAGGTGCGCAAGGTGCTGGAATACCTTGTCCAAGGAAGTAGGGGGGACGACCAGGCAAATCCGGTTGTCCGTTAACCCTGAGATCTGATGGGGAGCTCCTACGGGAGCGAAGGCATTGACGCCAAACTGCCGAGAAAAGCCTCTAGGGAGGAGTCAAGGTGCCCGTACCCGAGACCGACGCAGGTGGGCTGGCTGAGTAGGCTAAGGTGGACGAGAGAACCCTCGCTAAGGAACTCTGCAAGTTGACCCCGTAACTTCGGGAGAAGGGGTGCCCTTTCTGGTGAGGTGTATTAGCGATGCTGAGCTGGAGGGGGCCGCAGAAACCAGGCCCAGGCGACTGTTTAATAAAAACACAGGACTCTGCTTAAGGCGTAAGCCGAAGTATAGGGTCTGACGCCTGCCCGGTGCTGGAAGGTTAAGGGGAGGGGTTAGCCGCAAGGCGAAGCTCTGAACCGAAGCCCCAGTAAACGGCGGCCGTAACTATAACGGTCCTAAGGTAGCGAAATTCCTTGTCAGGTAAGTTCTGACCTGCACGAATGGCGTAACGATCTGGGCGCTGTCTCGGCGAGGGACTCGGTGAAATTGTGGTACCGGTAAAGACGCCGGTTACCCGTGGTGGGACGGAAAGACCCCGTGGAGCTTTACTGTAGCCTGATATTGGGTCTTGGTACGTCATGTACAGGATAGGTGGGAGGCTGTGAAGCGTGTGCGCCAGCATACGTGGAGCCGTCCTTGGGATACCACCCTTGATGTGCTGGGGTTCTAACCGCATAGGCTGAATCGTCATGCGGGACAGTGTCAGGTGGGCAGTTTGACTGGGGCGGTCGCCTCCTAAAGAGTAACGGAGGCGCGCGAAGGTTACCTCGAGGCGGATGGAAATCGCCTTTTAGAGCGCAAGGGTATAAGGTAGCCTTACTGTGAGACCGACAGGTCGAGCAGTCGCGAAAGCGGGTCCTAGTGATCCGGCGGTTCCGAGTGGAAGGGCCGTCGCTCATCGGATAAAAGCTACCCCGGGGATAACAGGCTGATCTTGCCCGAGAGTCCCTATCGACGGCAAGGTTTGGCACCTCGATGTCGGCTCGTCGCATCCTGGGGCTGAAGCAGGTCCCAAGGGTTGGTCTGTTCGCCCATTAAAGCGGTACGTGAGCTGGGTTTAGAACGTCGTGAGACAGTTCGGTCCCTATCCACCACGGGCGTAAGTGGTTTGAGGGGAGCTGCTCCTAGTACGAGAGGACCGGAGTGGACGCACCTCTAGTGTACCGGTTGTGTCGCCAGATGCATAAGCCGGGTAGCTATGTGCGGATCGGATAACCGCTGAAGGCATCTAAGCGGGAAGCCGGCCCCAAGATGAGACCACTTGCCGCGTTAAGCGGGTAAGGTCGCACGGAGATGACGTGCTTGATAGGCCAGAGGTGTAAGGCGTGTGAGCGCTTTAGCTGACTGGTACTAATAGACCGAGGCCTTAACCTCTCTGTTACCTAAGGCATCATATATGCTGTCAGTGTGTTAAGTTTTGTAGAGGTTTCTGGTGGCCATAGCGGAGGGGAAACACCCGGATCCATGCCGAACCCGGCAGTTAAGCCCTCCAGCGCCGATGGTACTGCGATGGGTAATCGTGGGAGAGTAGGTCGCCGCCAGAAACCTCTATCTCTTTCTACTCCTAAAACACACAAAAACATACAAAAAACTAAAACAAAAAAACTAAAAATCTAAAAAACAAACCCTAACCCCCAACCCCAAAAACAAAAAATCCCAAAAAACAAAAAAACAAATTCAACCCTAAATACTTAACAATAACGGCAATAACTGCAGCGTAAGGAAAGGTGACTGTGCACATACGGTATTACGTACCTTCCAATGACAAGAAACGGATTTTATAGATCTTATACAAGCGCAAAAAACAAGCCCCAGAGACGGCTCTGGGGCTTGTTTTAATTGTATGTCTGGGATATTTAGCATTGGCGGCTTGATAAAAGCTCCAGGGCCTTGGATGTGCCCAAACGGCTGGCCCCCAGGGCTACCAATATTTCGGCAGCCTTCATGGACCTTATTCCACCCGCAGCTTTTATCTTGAGTCCCGAGGAGTCGGAGGTAAGGGATTTAAGAAACGCCACGTCGAAGAATGTTACAGGGCCTTTCTCACCCGTGCCTGTCTTAATGTAGTCTATTCTGGCCTCTTCTGCCAGGGTTACGCACATGGCTTTCTGATGGTTTGTCAGGAGGTTGGTTTCTATGATTGCTTTCAGGCATATGTCACCAGCGGCTTCACGGAGGGTTTTCAGCTCCTCCAACAATGCCTTTTTGTCATTTTTAAGTATATTGACTATGTTTAAAACCACATCTACCTCGTCTGCTCCGTTTTCCCTTGCCCATTCTATCTCTTTGGCCTTTAAAACTGCAGGCAAGGCCCCTGAGGGGAAGGCTACGACCGTGCAGATCTTTTGGGGTTTGTCTTGCAGTACCTCTCTAGCCAGAGGAACCCAAGCAGGATAGATACACACCCCAGCAAACTGGTTCTCTACAGCTTCCTCGCATAGATTGATTATCTCCTCAGGCGAGGCGGTGCCGGAAAGTAGAGTGTGGTCAATGGAGCCTATGACATCTTCCTTTTTGACCCTTTCATAGAAGCCAGCTTCGGCCTTTGCTGCCGTTATCCCTGCTCTTTTGGCAAGCATTTCGATAATATCCATGGTATCACCTCTTGATCAGGCAATCGCACACTTCTGGGTCAGTTCCGTTTCCAGGAACCAGTGTCACTTCCTTTATCTCAACTACTCCTTGTCTGTGAAGGTACTGGAGCAAGCAAATCACCGATGATTTATCTATGCCTATGCGCTTTGAGGTTTCTTCTATGTTTAT
>NZ_DAITZW010000026.1:4511-6686 GCF_036847465.1 Thermovirga lienii
AAATCACCGATGATTTATCTATGCCTATGCGCTTTGAGGTTTCTTCTATGTTTATTTTGCCCATGGGATCTTTGCTTTTAAGGACTTCGTCAGCGATTATTGACAGCCATCTGTCGAAGAGTTCCTGAAGTTGAGGAGAAAGTCCTCCCGCCAGCTGGTTGGACCGTGAGACGGATTCCACTAACCTTGCTGTGACCGCACCCAAGGTTTCTGCAAGCTTATCGATGCTTTTTTGTGTTTCCATTCTTCCGTTGTCCTCCTGAACTTAATGATAAGTAACTGTTGCTTAAGAGTTTTGACCTACTTATTATATACAAACAATGCTATTATAAAATAAACTGCATGAAAGGTCATGTTTTCTACGTAAACAAGAAGGTGTGAGCTAAATGGACATACTACTTCTAGGTTTTGGAGCAGTAGGAAGAGCTTTCTGTGAACTTTTGGAAGAGAGGTCTTCTAGCTTACGTAAGGTGTTGCCTAAAGGAGAGGAAATAAGGGTCGTGGGGATAGGCACAAGAACCAGGGGGTGCCTATATAAGAGTAATGGCCTCCCTTTGAGTGCGGTCCTTGATTGGGAATCAAAAACAGGTAAGCTATTTGGCCTGGATGGGGTTTCATGTCCAAATGATAGCGAGAGCCTCGTTGAGCAGGGGGATTATGACCTTTTGGTGGAGTGCACCACGTCCTCTTTGTATTCTAGTGCCCCAATAGCCCGTGCCATTAAAAAAGCCCTTGATAGGGGAAAGGCCGTTGTGACCTGTAACAGTACCATGGTCTATAGACACTACTTTGAGCTTAAGGAACTTGCAGAGTGCAAAGGGGGGGCTTTGCTCTTCGATTCGGCTGTAGTTGCAGGAACTCCCATTTTTTCCTATGTGAGACACTTCCTTCCTGCTGTGAAAGTGAGTGCTTGCTATGGGGTTCTCAACGGTACCGCCAACTATGTCTTAGAGATGATGGAAGATGGAGCTACTCTGGATGAGGCAGTAATGGAAGCGGTTCGTAAGGGGTTCGCTGAGAAGGATCCCCTTTTGGACATCGAAGGGACGGACAGCGCGATAAAGGCGTCAATAATAGCTCAGGCGCTGATGGATGCGCCGTTTCAGGCTTTGGACGATATGATTATCGAGGGGATAAGAAATGTTACCCCAGATATGCTCAGAAAGGCGAAGAAAGAAGGAGGCAGGGTGAAGCTCGTGGCCAATATACGAAGGGGATCCTCCTCGGTTGAGATCTCTGTAAAACCTGAAATAATTCCCTCCGAAAACCCAGTGTCTAAATTGAGAGGGGCTTCCAAGGGGGTAATTATAACGACCGACTTTGCAGGAGAAGTATACTTAGCCTCCGATGGATTTGGCCCGAGACAGATGGCTTATGGACTTTTAAGAGACTCCATAGAAGCTGGTTCGCAGAAGATGGGTCCTTGCAATTAAATTTATGGTGGGAAGTGGTTTATTTGATAAAAATAGATCTTCATCTTCATAGTAATTTCTCCGATGGAACATTGTCACCTAAAACACTGGTGCATAAGGCCAGAAAATTTGGTGTTTCAGTGCTGAGCCTAACGGATCATGATACGGTCGCAGGTGTCCGAGACTTCATGCGTGAATGTGCTAAGGCCGGACTGAGCTGTATTCCAGGAGTGGAACTTTCAGCAGATGCCCCCTTTGAGCTTCATATTTTAGGGTATCGTATACAAATAGATAAGATAGATGAACACCTCAAGACCATAAGAGACCATAGGAAGGAAAGAAACATGGCTATGTGCGAGAAACTTCAGGGTATGGGTATCCATATATCGATGGAGGAGCTAGAGGAAGAGGCGGGAGGAGATGTAATAGCCCGTCCTCACATAGCCCGTTTGATGGTGAAAAAAGGCTACGTCCCAGACGAGAGGACCGCCTTTGCCTTGTACCTCAGGCGAGGTGGGGAAGCCTACGTGGAGAGGAAGAGGTTTTCTCCTTCAGAGTGTATCAAGATCATCAAGGATGCGGGAGGGGTGCCAGTTTTGGCCCATCCAGCTCTTATGGGCCTTGATGAAAAAAAAGAGATAGAGCTTGTTGAACAATTGGTTGATGAAGGATTGTGGGGAATAGAATGTTTTGCGGCATGCCAGACATGGGAACAAATGAACAAGTGGTCTCAGATAGCTGATCGCTATGGTCTATACAAGAC
>NZ_DAITZW010000026.1:6786-26872 GCF_036847465.1 Thermovirga lienii
GTAACTGCCGAGAAAGTTGGCAAGGAAGCGGGGCTTTTCGTAACTTCGGGGACTCAGGGAAACCTAATAGCCCTTCTGGCTCACTGCTCCAAGGGAGATGGGGCCATACTAGGGGCAGATTGCCACATATACAACTATGAAGGCGGTGGAATAGCTGCTATAGCGGGGATATTGCCCCTTCTGGTCGATGATACGGGGGGTATAATGTCCAAGGAAAGCGTAAAAAAGTGGTGCAGGCCCCACAATGTTCACTTTGCCCCTGCGCGTCTTTTATGTCTTGAGAACACCCATAACCGACAGGGCGGCAACGCCGTTTCGCCCAGCGTCTTCAGGGAAGTAGCTGAAGTTGCAAAGGCGGAAGGCCTATCGGTGCATCTGGATGGCGCCAGGATTTTCAATGCAGCAGTTGCGTGGGGTGTGGATGTCAAGGAATATACTACGGCAGTGGATACTGTTCAACTTTGCTTGTCCAAGGGACTTGGAGCTCCCGTAGGGTCGGTGTTGTGCGGTCCAAAGGACTTTATAGAGAGGGCACGGCACTGGAGGAAGAGGCTTGGCGGAGGCATGAGGCAGGCAGGAGTAATTGCTGCCTGTGGTCTTATAGCTGTAGAAAAGATGGTGGACCGTCTTGAGGAAGATCACAAAAACGCCGCCTTGTTGGCAGAGCTCCTTGAAGAAGGTGGGCTCCACGTGGAGAAACCTGATAAGAGAACCAACATGGTTTACTTCGTTGTCCAGGGAGAGGATTCGAAAGTAGAAGAGTTGGTGAAACGGTGTGCTGCCAGAGGAGTCCTTTTCAATGCCCTATCGAAAGGACGTTTCAGGCTCGTAACCCACCTGTGGGTCTCCGAAAAAGACGTGAGGGAAGCTGCAAAGATCATAATAGAGGAGGCTGCAGCGTGTTGAAGGAGATGCCGGACAGGAAGAAAGTAGAGACTGCTGCATCTTTTGCTCTTGATGCAGTGAAATCTCTAGGTCCTTATAAAGCAGATGTTTATTATATAGCCAGAAAGTCTGCATACGTGAGTTTTAGGGAGGGTATACCTGAAGAGAACAAAGCAGAAGTCCTTTGGAGGATAGGCCTCAGGACTGTAGATTCCAACGGCCGTCAGGGGGTTTCGGATACAGATGACCTCTCCATGGACGGAATAAAAAAAATGGTCGAGTGGAGCGTGGCAAACTGCAAGGTCTCCCAACCTGACGGGAACGTGGAGATGTTTAAGGGTAAATACGAATCGGTGGATTTGAAGCTCTTTGACCCTGAAGTCCTTAGATTGAGACATGAGGATAAAGTCAATTTCTGCATGACGATGCACCAAGTTGCATCCTCCCAGGATAAGGTAAGGTCCGTTAGAAGTTCAAGTTTTGGAAGCGGCATGAGCGAGGAGTTCTACGTCTCCACGGAGGGCGTATCCTTTTGGGAGAGACAGACGGAGGTCTCGTGGGGGGTTGCCGTGGTCATGGAAAGTGATGGCGAGATGGATATGGGAGGCTTTGGTGAGGCCACCTGTTCTCTTCGCGATGTATCTTTAGAGAAGACTGCCCTCGAGGCCGTTAAGCGGACCGCTGTGGCCTTGGGGGGGAAACCTGTGCCTACGGGACAATACACGTTGGTCTTGGATCCAGAGGTGGCAGCCGTATTAGTGGAAGTCATAGGAGAGCTCTTTTTGAGTTCCAGCATACATAAGAACCGTTCCATGCTAAAGGACAAGCTGGGGCAACAAGTGGCTTCCAGAGTGCTGACATTGATAGATGACGGAAGGCTTCCGGGGAGGCTGGGATCATCGTCTTTCGATGCAGAGGGTGTTCCCACCCAAAGGACGATCATGATGGAGTCTGGTGTAGTCAAAAGTTTCTTGTATGACCTAAAAAATGCCAAGATAGCAGGGGTTAACTCTACCGGAAATGCCGTGCGCTCTACAGGTTCTTTGCCTGACGTAGGATTTACCAACCTTTATATGGAGCCAGGCAAGGGTACCTTGAATGATTTTTTGGATGCTCCAGGTCCCAAGCTATACATAACAGAGCTCATGGGCGTGCATACGGTAGATCCTGTCAGTGGGGACTTTTCCCTTGGAGCCAAGGGGGCGTTGTGTGAGAGCTCTTCAGAGTACCGACCGGTAGCGGGAATAACCATAGCAGGAAATTTGATGGATTTGATGATGAAAGTAAGTAGTGTGGGAGAGGACCTTCGTTTCTTTGGAAGCACAGGGGGCTGTTCCATGGTGATAGAGGATGTGCAGGTTGCGGGCAGCTAAGTTTTTTTTCTTGTTGATGATTTTGTTTTTTAGTTTTTCTTCAGCCAGGGCTTCTTTTGGAGCGGAAACCCTGACTCTGTTCGTGAATGGGGAGAAAGTTGGAGAAGTCCACTCAACCGCTATAGGTGGGGCAAGGTACGTTCTTCTCAGAGATGTAGCAGAGGCTTTGGGGTTTTCCATCAAGGAAAAGGATGACGTCATCGCGTCCTATGGAGAAAGGACCTCGTTGGAGTTCATACCTGGGGCGGCCGCAGCGATAATACAGGGACAAATATTAGCTTTGCCTTACCGCTTGGTTAAGGAAAATGGGCAGTGGTGGTTTGAGAGTGATACAACTTTGAAATTGTTTGGCAAGTTTATAGAAGCGGATAGAGGCAAGAACGTTACCCTTTCATGGCAAAAAAGTTCTGATGAAGTTGTAAAAAAAGCTCAACAAAATTCGCAAAAAACCTCTGAAGTAGAGAGCAAGAAACCACAAAAAACTGGGACCTATGGTGTGGTAAATGCTGTAAGGTGGGGAAATAAGGACTTTGGCATAAGAGTAGTGCTGGATTACGAAGGCCCTGTGAAGGTAGGTCTGGTTTCCGGGGTAGGGCGATTGACCCTGAGGTTTGACGGGGCAGCGGTATCAGGTAGCATAGGAGAAAGCCCTTATCCAGAGCTCGTTAGGATGGCGGTTTCTCAATTTGGTGATAGAGCAGAGTTCTCCTTTGTCCATCGCGCGGAGAAAGTAGAGAGGTTCAAACTGGAGAACCCATCAAGATACGTTTTGGATTTTTATGATCCCAAGCCAATAGACGAAGAGGCGCCCAAGGTTGTGACGGTAACCCAAAAGAAGCCAGCCGAAAAAGGAGCGAAAACCACCCCTAAGCCTGCGGAAAACTTTATTCCCAAGGCCAACACCAAAATTTTGGTCATGGTTGACGCTGGGCATGGAGGCAAGGACCCAGGCGCCGTTGCAAATGGAGTTCTTGAAAAGGACATAAATTTGAAGGTAGCCAAGTTGCTGGTTGAGTATTTGAGATCCAAGGGAGTGGCAGCGGAGCTTACCCGAAAAGGAGATTATTATCTTAAACTGTCCGAGAGGACTCAAATAGCCAACAGCAAGAACGCTTCGGTTTTCGTCAGTTTGCACTGCAATGCCCTTCCCAAGGGTAGGCATGCCAAGGGAGTCGAGATATATCTCATGGCGCTTCCAAGCGACAAAGATGCCATGGAACTGGCCAAGATAGAGAACCGGGAGCTGTTGAACGGAGATCTGGAGAGCACGGAGGCAGTGGACAAAAAGACCAAGGTGCTGCTTCAGATCCTCGGAGATATGCAGCAGAACGCCAAGATACAGGAGAGCACCAAGTTCGCGGAAGTTTTGTTCTCGAAAGGCAAGGCGCGTGGTCTCCCCATGCGTAGGGTTGCCCAGGCTCCTTTTGCCGTTCTGCGAGGCGCAGCAATGCCTTCGGTCTTGGTGGAGATGGGATATTTGACGGAAAGGGAAGAAGCACTAAAATTAAAAAATCCAAGCTACCAAAAGCAGCTTGCCGCGGCCATAGGCTCTGGTATTATTGCTTTTTTAGGAAAGTAGTTTTGTGAGAATATGGGAAATGCAGGTGAATGATAAATGGGATATTTCCGAAGCAATAATGAAGACGAAAAGAGGCGGTTGTGGAAAAAACTGGAAGATCCAAGAGATTATGAGGATGATTATGAAGATGAAGAGGATGGAGAGGTAGAGCACTTCGACGACTCGGAAGAGGATTATTGGGAAGAAGATGATATCGAAGAGGAAGAGCTGGAGGAATTATACGAGCCGCCGAAGGTACCTTTATGGGTTCGTGTTGCTGTTTGGGTTGCCACGGTGGCAGTATTTTTCGCTATAGGTTATTGGGGATCTGATTTAGCTATAAAGTGGATGGACAAGAAAGGTTATCTCAAACAAAAGAACGTAATATCAACGAGTACCGAGGTTGCGGGATTGACGGAAAATTCCAGTGGAGGAGCTGTCTCCCAAGGGGCTCTTTTCCAAATATATATTCCTGAGAAGAGAGGCTTCATAAAAGAGGACGTAAAAGTTTCACCAGGTCTTTTGGAGGATGAGCTTAAGCAGGTGCTGTCCATATATATTGAAAAATGCAGTGCCAGGGGGCTTTTGAGGCCTGATGTGAAGGTTCTACATGTCTTTAGGACTGGAGACAGACTTTATCTGGACATGAACGCTTCTTTTCTCGAGAGTCTGAAAGCTGGTGGAGAAGAGAAGGCGGGAATCTTAATTACTTCCATAGTTAGCACTGTGGTGGAGAATTTCCCACCCATAACGAAAGTAAAGTTTTTGATAGAGGGGAAGGCACTACAGGATAGGAAGCCAGTGGACCTATCTTCTTTTTGGGCGATGCCATCTTCCTAATTTGATTGTTTGGGAGTTGAAGGAGAATATGACGGAGAGAATAGACGGCAGAGGTTTTAAGGACTTAAGACCAATAACGATAGAGAGACAGTACATCAAATATGCTGAGGGAAGTGTCAGGATTTCTTTTGGAGACACCAAAGTGATATGTACTGCATCGGTGGAAGATAAAGTGCCTCAGTTTCTGAGAGGCACAGGTCAGGGATGGGTGACAGCGGAATACTCGATGTTGCCCAGAGCTACTGCCACAAGGTCCCCAAGGGACATAAGCAAGGGGCGGCTGAACGGTCGAAGCAGTGAGATCCAAAGATTGATAGGAAGGTCCCTTAGAGCAGGTGTTGATTTAACTCAATTGGGAGAAAGGACTATCTGGATAGATTGTGACGTAATCCAAGCTGATGGGGGTACTAGGACTGCTGCCATAACCGGTGGTTTCGTGGCGTTGGTGGATGCCTTGAGAACCCTCCACAAAAACGCCCTTCTCCAAGGGCTTCCTATTACGTCCTTTGTGGCTGCGGTGAGTGTAGGCAAGGTTGATGGCAACATCATGACCGACTTGTGCTACGAGGAGGATTCCAGAGCAGAGGTGGACTGCAACGTCATAATGAACGACAAAGGCAAGTTCATAGAGATTCAAGGAACAGGAGAAGCTGGAACGTTTTCGAGGCAGGAACTGAACCTGTTGCTCGATGCCGCGGAAGAAGCTATAAGGAGGCTTTTTGCGATACAGAGAGAATGCCTTGAGTTGACAGAGGAAGAGGTGCGTTTGATTGAATCTTGTTCCAGAGATAGTGTTTGCTAGTGGCAACGAACATAAATATTTGGAATTAAAAAGCAAGCTGGCGGAGGTGGGGATCAAACTTCTCTTTGGACCTGATGTGCTTGGTGAAAGCTTGCATGTAGTGGAGGACGGCAGTACCTACCTGCAGAACTCTTACAAAAAGGCTTTGGCCTGGGCTGATAGAACAGGTCTTCCCGCTATTGCGGACGACAGCGGCCTAGAGGTAAAGTGTTTAGGTTGGAGACCTGGTATATATTCGTCCAGGGTGGCGGAGAACGATCAAGAACGGATTCAGTGGCTTTTGTCCGAAATGCAAGGTGTCGAAGATAGAACGGCGAGGTTTGCGGCTGCCTTAGCTCTTGCCCTTCCCGGAGGAGGGCAGTGCTGGTTGGCCGAAGGTTTTTGTTGGGGGAGGATTACCTTAGAACCTAAGGGCAGTTTTGGTTTTGGATATGACCCTGTTTTCGTGCCTGAAGGGTTTGACAAGACTTTTGCAGAGTTGGGGCCAGATGTGAAGTTGCGCGTTTCTCACAGGTCCATTGCTGTTAAGGGATTAAGTGATATGCTTAATGGCTCATATATGGTAAAATCACTACTTGCTTCGAGCAGACAATATGGGGAGGTGCGAGGCTCGTGAAGACCCTCTTGGTGTTGGTACATGTAGTAGTTTCCATTGCCCTGATAACTGTCATATTGCTGCAGCAGAGAAAACAGGGCGGTTTCTCAGGAATTTTCGGCGGTGGAACCCAAGCTGATATGGCAGGTCAGTGGCAGAGGTTTACAGCCTTGACGAAGGTCACGGTGCTGTTGGCTTCGGTGTTTATAATTTTGTCCCTACTGCTTGTCGTCTCACACGGTTAGCGGAGTGCATAAGCATGGAATGGAAACAGCTTGAACGGCTGGCAGACATATACGAAGCCCATCCTGACGTGAACCGTTTTTTTAGCGCCTCTCACGAGGAGATCCAGTCGGGACTAACCACGGACGTGTATTTCGTCAAAACCAGGGACGTGCTGGAGTCCTTAGGCAAGCTTGATGCCCACGTGGTTGCTGAGATATTTGCGAGAAAGTCCGGCATTTACGCCGGTCTCCCGGAGGTTTTGAGGCTGCTGGAGGGCAAGGGAGTAAGGATTTACTCCCTTGAAGAAGGAGAGCCCTTTGAAGGCAAGGAAGTTTTAATGCGCATAGAGGGGCCCTATTCTGCATTTGGCATGTACGAGACGGTCATATTGGGAATGCTTGCCAGCTCAACTGGCTGGGCTACTGCCGCGCGGGAATGCGTGGATGCAGCAGGGGGTAAGCCGGTGCTGTGCTTTGGAGCCAGGCATGTGCATCCAGCAGTTGCCCCTGTGATGGAGCGGGCGGCGGTTGTAGCTGGAGGATGTGTTGCGGCAAGTTGTATACTGGGCGCAAAGCTGGCTGGCATACAGCCCAAGGGGACGATCCCTCATGCTGCGATCCTTATAGCGGGAGACACCGTGAAGCTGGCTTTGGCATATGATGAAGCACTACCGGAAGGTGAGAGCAGGACCATATTGGTGGATACCTTCAAGGATGAGGCTGAAGAAGCGTTGAGGGTGGCCGAAGCTTTAGGAGACAGACTTGACGGGATAAGGTTGGATACCCCTTCAGAGCGTGGGGGAGTTACTCCGGACCTTGTCAGAGAGGTGAGGTGGCGCCTGGATAGGGCAGGTTTTGGTCATGTCAAGATAGTGGTATCCGGAGGACTGAGGCCTGATACGATAAGGAGTTTGGCCGAAGCCGGTGCGGATGCTTTCGGTGTAGGGAGCTACATAGCTCATGCCACTCCGAGAGACATGACTATGGACATAAAGGTAGTGGATGGTATCCCTGTAGCGAAAAGGGGCCGTCTGCCGGGGAAGCTTGAGAATCCTAGACTTAAACTTTTTAGTTAGGGTAAAAAAACAAATTATGCTTGACACCTATGGCCAGCTTGTTTAGAATAGTCGTCGCTCTGTTGTCAGGCAGAGATAATTTGTTCGTGTTTTCGCCTAGCTATGGGTGAGGGAGTGACTTAATAGATGGTGACTAACAAGACGTTTATGGCAAAACCAGGAACGATTGAAAGAAAATGGTATCTTATCGATGCGGCGGGTAAACCTTTGGGTAGGTTGGCGGCTGAGGTTGCCAAGATATTGCAGGGTAAGCATAGACCCACTTATACCCCCCATGTCGATACCGGTGATTTTGTGGTGGTGATCAACGCCGACAAGGTCGTGTTGACAGGCAAGAAGGACAAGCAGTCCTTCGTCTATCGCCACAGTGGGTACAAGGGTGGACTTAAGGCGGTACCTTTTGGTGTCTACATGGAGAAGGCTCCTGATCGCCTTGTTGAAAAGGTAGTGAAGGGCATGCTTCCCAAGACGAAGTTGAAATTCCACAAGAAGCTGAAAGTTTACGCTGGTCCTAATCATCCTCACGCGGCTCAAAAGCCGGAAAAGTTAGAGATCTGATCGGCCCTAGCCGGGAAAGGAGGGAACATTCGTGAAAGGCAGCAGTTACTATTGGGGAACAGGAAGAAGAAAGACAGCTATTGCCAGAGTACGAATCCGCCCGGGCAGTGGTGCCGTAAAGATCAATGACCGGGAAGTTGAGGAGTATTTCCCCCGTCAGGTATGGGTGAACCACGCTCTGGAGCCGTTGAAGGTAACTGGCATGGAGGGTAAGTTGGATGTGTTCGTGAGCGCCTTTGGTGGCGGTTTGACAGGACAATCTGGTGCTGTTAGGCTCGGCATAGCAAGAGCGCTACTCAAGATGAATCCTGATCTTAGGCCGGTTCTCAAACAGGGCGGTTTCTTGACAAGGGATCCAAGAATGGTGGAACGCAAAAAGTTTGGTCTCAAGGGCGCCCGTGCGAGAAGGCAGTACTCCAAGCGTTAATCTTTGGCAAATACAGTTGGAAATTGATCTGTATAATGGGCGCAGCGTTACTGCGCCCATTTTGTTTTTTCTTGAATGTAATGGTGTTTTGATGTAAAAAAGGAACTGTAGATTTTGTGAGAAAAGGGAGATGGAAATGGAAGAAGGCGCCAGTCCTTTAGAATATAACTCTATAAAAAAATATAAAGTAGCGTGGGGGTGTTGCTCCAGGATCTTGAAGTAGTGCCCGTTTTCTCAAACTTTTATTGCCTTTGAATTTAGTCCCTTCCTGAATGCCCCCACGGAGAAGTAGTGAATTTATAAAACTGAAAGGCCAATGTGTGGCGAAGGTTCTTTTTTGAATCTGAGCCGCCGGCTTTGTTTGTTCTCTTAGGGGGTGAAGGTTTTGCCAGAAAGGCTGGAAGTAATATATGAAGAGATTCTATCTCTCCTTGCGCAGCAGCGCTTTTCGGAAATCAAGGAGCGCCTATCCAGTTTAGAGCCTGCCGATGTCAGCGAGATTTTATCTGAAGTACCAACTCCAAAGAGGGCTTTGTTGTTCAGGTTGCTTCCCAAGGACCTGGCGATAGAGGTTTTTGAGCATATGGAGGGTTCCGAGCGTGAGGAACTCTTGAATAGTTTCACTGACAAGGAAACGGCTGAAATAGTGGAGAATATGTCTGACGACGACAGGACCGCATTGTTCGACGAACTGCCTGCCAAGACTGTGAAAAAACTTTTAAGGCACCTGTCTCCAGAGGAGAGGCAGATAGCTAACAGCTTGCTTAATTATAGGCCTTTCTCAGCTGGAAGGATAATGACCCCTGAGTTTATTGATTTGAAGGCTTCCATGACTGCCCAGGAGGCCATCCAGCATATACGAAAGGAAGCTAGAGGCAAAGAGACCATATACACGTGTTTTGTGACCGATCACGAAAGGCACCTGTTGGGTGTGGTCGAGTTGGAAGATCTGATATTGGCCAATCCAGAGACTCCAGTGAGCGTCCTTATGGAAGACGATCCTGTATATGTGACCACCGACACGGACCAGGAAGAGTGTGCCCAGATTATGTCAAAGTACGACCTGCACGCCTTGCCCGTTGTGGATAGGGAGAAGAGGCTCGTTGGAATAGTGACGTTCGACGATGTCCTGGATGTAGTCGAGGAGGAGGCCACAGAGGACTTCGAAAAGATGGCCGGTATCCAGCCTGTGGAGGACACCTACTTGAACACAGGCATATTGGCCTTGAGCAGGAAGAGGTTCTTGTGGCTTCTGATATGCATATTGACAGAGGCTCTCACCTCGTCAGTGCTTAAAAACTACTCTATTGCCCTGGAAAGGGTAGTAGCGCTATCTTTTTTCATTCCTTTGTTGATAGGCACGGGCGGTAACGCTGGCACCCAGTCGGCGACCCTTGTTATCCGTGGTATGACCCTTGGGGAGATAGAATGGAAGAACGTAGGGTACGTATTTGCCAGGGAGATTTTGACGGGGTTGCTTTTGGGCGGAACGTTATCTCTTTTGGCAGTGGGAAGAGCTTACATGTTAGGTACAGGCGCTGGTGTCGCTTTAACAGTTGCCTTGGCGTTGATAGCTGTGGTCTTAATAGGGAACCTCGCAGGTGCTTTGTTGCCTTTCGTTGCGAGGCTTCTGCGGATAGACCCAGCCATAATGTCAGGTCCTTTCATTACCACGATTGTAGACGTATTAGGCCTCATAGTTTATTTCGAGATAGCAGAACACGTACTAAATTTATGAACCTGTCTCGGTCCAGGTTGACAGGAAAGAAGAGAGTGTTATATTTATACTCACTAGACCGACCGTTCAGTTTGGGGGTGTGGAGGTGGATCAAGATTCGACTCGTGCAAGAATTCTCTCCGTCGCAAGAGAGAAATTTGCCAGGTCAGGTTTTCACGGCACCAGCATGGACTCCATAGTTCGTGCTGCTAATCTGAGCAAGGGAGCAGTTTACTGGCATTTCAAGAACAAAGAGGCCTTGTTCATGGCAGTAATGGAGGCGGAGGTCAGGCGTATAGAGGAATATTTTCTTCCCAAGCCTGAGGATGGGAAGAAGGGGCCGAGAGCTTTTTTTATGGAGAGTGGCGAAAGATGCCTGGAGATACTTTTCAGGGATAAGGAATTGAGGTTGCTTTGGATAGACTTGGCTCTGCAAGCACAAAGGTCAAAAGATGGAGGCAACCAATTTTCTGCGTTTATAAGAAATAAGGTGGAGGAAGTGAGCAATAAGCTCATATCCAAATCTTTAGACGTATTCCCCCAACTGAAAATCAGAGAGCAGCTGGATTTAAAGGATGTGCTGAGAATGGGGGATTATTTCTTTATGGGTATGGTGGTGAACCTAGGTATAACCTTGGACCTTGAAGAGGCAAAGGCGTATTGGAGGGAAATGATGGGACGCTTATTTGGATGTGAAGGTATTGATGAACGTTCGTAGTAAATTTTTTGTTGGCTTGTTGTCATTATTTTTGTTTTTGTCTGCCGTTTTTGTGTGTGATGCCCGCAAAGTCGAAGCATCAAAGCTGCCCGAGCTTACCATCTCGGAGGTTTTAAAGATAACAAATGAGGCAAACCCGGTCATCGCAGCGGCATCTCGCCGCATAGACCAAGCGACTGCCAGGGTCCTTAAGGCTTTATCTTCCAAGTATCCCCAAATAGATGTCTCCATGGTCTATCAGGAAACCGAAAAGGAGCCCCATTATGCTCAGGCGGGCTTCAGGAGGACCTGGAAAGCCGCTCTTTCCATGAGCTACCTGCTTTATAGCGGTGGAGCCGTGGAAAACAACATAGAGGCTCAGAAGTTGGCTCGAAAGGTAGCTGAGGCGGAGTTTGAGAGAACCAAGCAACAGGTCATAAACGAGGCGAAGAGGGCTTATTACAGTTTGCTGAGCGCCAATGACCGTTGCCTGGTGGCACAAGAAGCTTTGGATCTTACGAAGGAGCACTTGAGGCAGGTGCAAGCCTTTTACAAACATGGCGTGGTCCCCAAGAACGAGGTTCTTCGCGTTCAGGTTGCCGTTTCTCAGGCCGAGCTTGACCTTATACAAGCAAAGAGCGCCTTGGATGTGGCTTGGTTGGTCCTTGAAAGGGTAACGGGGACACCCATGAGGGACAAGTACAGCCTTCCCTCAGTGAAGACTGGTTTAGCTGTCTTGAGTGGTTACGATATTCCTGGTGCTCCTCAGGATCTAGCCATGAAGCTGCGGCCAGAGATAAGGGTCCTGGAGAACGCAAGGGCTAGTGCCTTACACATAGCAGCTGCGGCGGCTGGCAAGAAAAGGCCACAAGTGATGCTAACAGGGGAAGCCTACAAGGTGGGCGACGAGTTTTTCCCCGACGATATGGACGACTGGAGAGTTTCCTTGGCAGCAGTCTGGACCCTATACGATGGAGAAAAAACCTCTGCGGAGGTCAAGGAAGCCCTGGCTTCAGCGGAGGAGGTACTGTACAACCTGGAGGACCTGAAAAGGGCCATAATCCTAGAGGTCAATGCAGCCATGAAGAAGTTGGAAGCTGCCCAAAAGAGGATAGAGGTTGCCAAAAGCCAGGTGGAAAAAGCAGAGGAAGATTACCGAATGGCGCTGAAGCGATATGCTGCGCAGGTTGGTACCAACATAGATGTCTTAGATGCGAGGGTGGCATTGATCAACGCCAAGAACAACTACTCTGATGCGGTGTATGAAACCCAGATAGCGAAAGCGGACCTTGACTTTGCCATCGGCATATCCGGGCTCCAAAGCAACGGAAACTAGAGGTGATAGACGATGAAAAAATGGATAGCCTTTATATGCGTATTCGCCCTATTAGGGGCTTTGATGTGGTATAGAGGAGAGCAAAAAAGAGAGCTCGAAAACCTAACCGTCGAAGTGGAAAAGCTTCCTGTAGAGGTCATTAGCTTAAAAGATGAAGTCTTCGACGACGTTGTGAACTTCACCGCCACCATAGAACCAGAATATACGTCTGCAGTAGTTTCCAAGGTGTCGGGTAGGACCGTTATGGAGGTTAAGGTGGATGAGGGCGACCCCGTGAAGAAAGGACAAATCCTTGCAATCTTGGATACCAGCATAGTGGACCAACAGTTAGCAGACGCCACATCCAAGTTTGAGAAAGCCAAAGCGGACTATGAACGCTACAAAGCATTGTACGGTGATGAAGTAATAAGCAAGCAGCAGTTCGAGCAAGCCAGAACCCTTTACGTCCAGGCTAAGACCGCCTTGGAGCAGCTTCGCATACTCAAGGGTTACCATTTCTTGCGGTCTCCTGTTGATGGTGTAGTTGCCCTTAGAGCCGTTGACCCTGGAGATACGGTGAGCTCTTCAACTGTTGCCTTTGTCATTAACCAGCAGGACGTGGTCAAAGTAGTTGGACCGGTTCCTGAAAGCCAGTATCCCATGGTTGAAGTAGGACAGGAAGGTCTTGTCAGTGTGGACGCCTTCGGTGGTGAGGTCTTTAAGGCCAAGGTGACGAGAGTTTCTCCGACTCTGGATCCTGTGACGAGGACGGGCACTGTGGAGCTCAAGTTGCCCTCCGGCGGCAAGCTTAAACCGGGCATGTATGCTAGGGTGTCGTTATCTCTTGGCCAGCGAAAGGTAAAGGTCTTGCCTAGGGAGGCGGTTCGCACATTGGCTGGCACCGGCGAAAGGATATGTTTCGTTGTATCTGGTGATACAGCCGTCACTAGGATCATAAAGACTGGTGAAGAACAAGGGAAGTGGGTCGAAGTAACGGGAGGTTTGGATCCTGAAGATCTGGTAATAGCCACTAACTCAAGCAAAATAGCGGATGGAGTCAAGATAGAGGTGACGAACCGGTGAAGCTGCCAGAGATTTCCATTAAACGACCTGTCATGACCCTCATGTTCTTCTTGGGGGTAATAATCATCGGAGGCATTGTGCTCTTGAACCTGAAGGTAGACCTTCTGCCGGATATAGAGCCGCCCGTTATAACCATTCTTACGTCTTGGCCCGGAGCGTCGGCGGTGGACGTAGAGCAGAGGATCACCAAGGAGATAGAGGATGAAATGTCCATAGTCGAAGGGGTAGATGACATCATCTCCAATACTCTGGACGGCATATCGGTCGTCTCAGTCAAGTTCAAATGGGGAGAGGATACCCAGTTGAAGACCGGGGACATCAGGGACGCTATATCCAGGGTGAAGTATCGACTTCCAGCTGATGCCAATGACCCCATAGTGCTGAGGATAACATCAGGCGCCATACCGGTGGTAGAGTTCACGTTGACTGCGGAGAGGACATTTGAGGGACTGTATCATTTTGCCGACAGGGTGGTCTCTGACGAACTTTCCCGGGTTCCAGGGGTCGCCCAGGTGATGATTTTTGGTGGAAAGCAAAGGGAAATAAAGGTATCTCTTAAGTTGGATTCCCTTGAGGGATATGGGCTTTCTCCTGCAGCGATCATTGGGGCCTTGAAGCAGGAGAACATAAATATACCTTCGGGGTCGTTGAAGGAGGGTTCAACAGAATATTACATAAGGGTCCCAGGTCGTTTCCGGTCCGTTGATGAGATACGAAAGCTTGTAGTTGCCGTACATAAGGGCAGGCCGGTGCTTTTGGAGGACGTGGCTGACGTGGTGGACGGTTACAGGGAACCGATAATGTACGGATGGCAAAATGATAAGGAGTCCGTGGTCCTCATAGTGATGAAAAATAGTGATGCCAATACTGTGGAGGTGGCGTCGGCAGTAAAGGAAAGGATGGAGGAACTTAAAAGGACCAGGTTTCCTTCCGACGTGAATTACACTGTGGTTATGGACACGTCGGAGTTCATACTCAATTCGCTGAGAAACCTGAGTCAATCCCTGATAGCTGGGATCGTTCTAGTTTTCGTGGTGACTTTGCTCTTTTTGAGGAGGCTGCCTGCTTCCTTGACCATATGTGGTGCCATACCCTTTTCCCTGGTCGTCACCTTTATTGCGATGGGCAAGTTGGGCTTTACGATAAACGTTTTTACCCTCTCTGCCCTTGCAATGGCTAGCGGCATGGTGGTGGACAACGCCGTGGTTACCTCGGATCAGATCATATATCACATAGAAAAAGGGGAGCGAAAGAAGGTGGCAGCCCTTTTGGGTGCCAGCGAGGTAGGGGAAGCCATAATGGGTTCTACCCTTACCACGGTCGTGGTTTTGCTGCCGTTGGCCTTCATATCGGGCCTGGTTGGGGTCTTCTTCAAATCGCTGAGCGTGGTAATGGTGCTGGCGGTATCTGCATCCCTCTTCGTTAGCCTAACGTTCATTCCAATGATGGCGAGCAAGGTTTTCCACCGTTCTCCAGCGGAAGGGAAATTTTTGAAGGCTTTTGCTCGGTTGTTTGAGAGAATGGAAGAGAGGTATGGAGAGCTTGTCGCCTGGGCGTTGGAGAATCCCATGAAGATTATTTTGCTCTCTTTGGCCTTAATGACCTTTACCATATTCGGCTTTCGTTTGGTAGGAACGGAGCTGACACCTGACCCTGATACTGGAGACGTGCAGATAACCTTCCAGCTTCCTGAGGGTACCCGCCTGGAGGAGACAGATAAGTTTGTCAGAAAGGTGATAGAGCACGCAGAGCAGACGGTACCTGAGGCTCGGTTTGTTTTTGGTTTTGATGGCCGTGAAGAAGAAGGGTTCTCCATTGCCGTGGGGCAGGATGCGGGGCCCAACATAGGCACTGTAGGAATGAAGCTGATTAATAAAAACAAGAGAGAGCGGTCGGCGTTTGAGGTTGCGGAGGAGCTTAGACAATGGATACGCAGCCAGCCAGGCATAGAGAAGATGACGGTTGAAGTAACCACACCCATAAGGTCCATGTTCTTGGGAACAAAACCCATAAGCATAGAGGTGTATGGAGATGACCTTGTAAAGGTGTCTAAGGTAGCAGAGTCCATAGTCCAGATGGTAAAGAATGTGCCTGGTGCAGTGGATGTGGGGTTGGATCAGAAGCACAAAAGGCCAGAGGTATGGATTGAAGTGGATAGAGAAAAAGCTGCTCTCATGGGTATCAGGACCTCAACTATAGCTCAGACTCTAAGAACCTTCTTCTATGGCTACTCTACTAATGATTATGGAGACGAAAACTTCTGGGAGGGAGAAGATGATTACCCAATAAGGGTGCAGCTCAACCGGGAGGAAAGGGACGACTTGTCGGTGTTTGAACGGCTCATGGTTCCCAGTGAGACCGGTAAACTCGTACGCCTTAGCACGGTTGCCAGGATAGTGGAGGCTGAAGGGCTTCCGCAAATTACTCGAAAGAACAGGCAGAGGTACCTAACGGTGGGGGCCAATGTTCAGGGGCGTTCACTAGGAGAGGTAACCAAGGAGATATCTAGAAAGTTGTCGGAAATGGAGCTTCCCGAAGGGGTAAGGATTTCCTTTGGGGGCCAGGTGAAGGAGCAGAAGGAAGCGTTCACCCAAATGGGCTATTTGGTGCTTTTGGGCATCTTGCTTGTCTACATGGTGATGGCAGGGTTATACGAGGCCTATCTGGATCCGTTGGTAATAATGTTCAGCATACCTTTTGCCCTCACGGGAGTTGTATTCGCATACCTTGTGACGGGTATATATCTTTCTCTTCAAGGCATGTTGGGAATCATCATGTTGGTGGGTATAGTGGTCAATATTGCCATAGTATTGGTGGACTATATAAACCTTTTGAGGGCTAGAGGAAGGAAGCTTCGAGAAGCCATTGTGGAGGCAGGGAGAAGACGTCTCAGGTCTGTTCTTATGACCACTCTCACAACCTTCTTTGGTATGTTGCCTATGGCTGTAAGCAGAGGTGAGGGAGCGGAGTTATGGAGGCCCCTTGCTGTCTCTGTAATGGGGGGACTTTTGGTTTCCATGTTTGTTACCCTGCTCTTGATTCCGGTGATGTACTGTCTGGTCGAGGAAAAAATCAGGAGACAGAAGCGTTTTGTAGAGGCCAAGGAGGTAGCGTGACATGAAGGTTTTATGGATATGCTGTAACGAGACCATAGCCGAAGATGTGATGGAATGCCTGGATAGTTCAGGCCTCAGGGGGTACGCTGTATGGAAGGATATGCTTCAAAAAGATAACGTTGGGGATAAGACGCATTGGGGTGATGGAGTGTTCCCTGGGAAAAACTGGGCGTTCATGACCTGTGGAGATGAAGAGAAGATAGGTTGTGCCGTAAAACGCTTGGAAGGTTTAAGGCAAGAGCCCTACGTTCTTGAGGCAGGGTTGGAAGCCTATATTTGGGAAGCCGAGAGCGTTTTTGAGAAAAAAAGTTAGAGGTTGACAACGAGGACTGTAAAACTATAATTTACTTCGCAGTGCCGGTGTAGCTCAGTTGGTAGAGCAGCTGACTTGTAATCAGCAGGTCGTCCGTTCGAGTCGGATCGCCGGCTCCATAAGGTTCAGTAAGGAGGGTACTTTATGTGCCCTCTTTTTCTATATAAGATGGTTTGAATTTACAGCAAAGAGAGTAAGCAAAAATTACGATGTTTCCCCAGGAGGTTTTTGTAAAATATTTATAGATGTGCATCTGCTTTAATACAAAATTTTCCTGTAGGGGGGATGTCTGGTCATGAAGCGCATTTCTTCAAACATCTTATCGTCTATGGGGAGAAAGGTGTACTCTGTGGTTTGCTTAGCTCTGCTTGCACTTCTTATTGTCCCAAGTATCCCTGTTTTTGCAGCCTCAGGCTCTTTTGAGGTCCACGTTCCTTACACTGGTCTAATCTTGGGCCGGGGAGAAGACGCTGAGATAGAGATAACCTTAAAGAACACCTCCACCGAGGAGTGTGTTGTAGACGTAGGAGTAATCAAACAACAAGAAGCATCGAATTGGGATGTGAAGTTGGTTAGCTCCAAGTGGGACGGACACGGCGTATCACAGGTGCGCCTTGGCACTGACAAAACTTTGAACGAGGTTGAGCTGATCTTGTCCCTCAAACCCGGAAAAGATGCGAATCCTGGTGTGTACCGCTTTACGTTTTATGCGGCCCTTAAAGGCTCTCAAAAGCGGTTTGAAATACCCATCACCGTTGAGCTAAAGGGCGAGAAAATAGCGCCCGTGAGGGAGCAGTTGAAGCTGGAGACCTCGTATCCTGTAATAGAGAACCCAGCTGGCAGCGACTTTTCCTATGAGGTGTCCTTGGAGAACAACACTAAGGATCCCAAAGTGGTTTCCTTCGAGTTGGAGTTGCCGAGCGGTTGGACTGGAAGTGTGACACCTCGTTGGGAATCGGGGAAGAAGATCCAGTCGATGAAGCTCGAAGGAAGCAGCACGGAGCGTCTTGCCGTTACTGTTACGCCTCCTAAAACTGTCGAAAAGGGCAGTTACCCTGTGAAGCTGGTCGCAAAGACGGACAATTACGAGGCCTCCATAGACTTAAGTGCTGTTGTAACGGGAACTTACGAGCTGAAACTTTTGCCGGAGACTCAACGTCTTAACTTCGAGACCACGGCAGGTCAGGAGACCACTCTGACCTTGTACGTTTGGAACGATGGTACTGCCCCGATAGATAACGTGGAGTTTTTCGTGTCCAAGCCAGATGGATGGAAAGTGGAATTCGAACCCAAAAAGATAGAGCGCCTTGAGCCCTATGCTTTGAAGGGCAAGCCAGACCAGGTGAAAATGATCGTCAAGGCTCCAGAGCGCACCATTCCTGGAGACTATCAGGTGACTGTGACGGCTTCAGGAAGTCAGAGCGATGATACCCTTGTATTGCGTGCAACTGTGAAGGTTCCTACGGGTTGGGGTTGGCTAGGGGTCCTCGTAATAGTAGTGGTGTTGGCTCTCCTTTTCGGTACATTCTGGAAGCTGAAGAGGCGATAGCCATGGAATTGGCTGTCCATACAGTAGAACTCACTAAGAAGTATGGCTCCTTCACTGCTGTCGATAGGCTCAACCTCTCCATAAGGAAAGGGGAGGTGTTTGGGCTTTTAGGCCCTAATGGGGCCGGTAAAACCACCACTATATTGATGCTCCTGGGGTTGACCGAGCCCACATCGGGAAAAGCCGAGGTATTAGGGCATGATCCCGTGAAGGAGCCTATAGCGGTCAAGCGCATGGTTGGATATTTGCCCGAGAACGTGGACTTTTACGAGGACCTGACTGCCAGCGAAAACTTATTTTACATGGCGGGATTGAACGGTATATCCTCTAAGGAGAGGGACAAAAAAGTTCCTCAGGTATTGGACATGGTGGGTCTTCTGGGCAGCAAGGACTCGCTAGTGGGGACTTTTTCCAAAGGAATGAGACAAAGATTGGGGATAGCGGCGGTCTTGCTGAAAGATCCCAAGCTAGTGATACTTGATGAGCCCACCAATGGTATAGATCCTGAGGGTATAGAGAAGATACTGTCTTTAATAAGGTCTTTGGCCAAAGAGTTGGACGTGACATTCTTGCTCTGTTCACACATGCTGTATCAGGTCCAAAGGGTATGTGACAGAGTGGGAATCATGTACAGAAGCTCTCTTGTCGCCTCTGGAACCGTGGAGGAGGTAGGCAGGGCCATCTTAGGAGAGAGAAAAAGAATAATAAAGTTCAAGCCTGAGGATAATACTATGCCAAAACTTGAAGACATAAAAGATCTGGAGGGTCTTTCTGAAGTTAAGGTTTTGGGAGACCACTTTGTTGCACATTTTGACGAAGACAAACTGTCCCTGGTTATGCGTGGTCTTTTGGATAGGGGGTTCGTTCCCTTCGAGGTGAGCGGAAAGGACTATAGCCTGGAAGAGATTTATCTGAGGTATTTCCAGGGGGTGTGACAGATGACTGGCATACGGACGATCTTTTGGAAGGAGATGGCGGATCATTTTGGAAGCAAACGTTTCTTGGTCATAGCGTTCATAATAGTGCTTGCTAGTCTTTCCTCAGCTTACGGAGCCCTTGGAAGTCCTGAACTACATAATTTTGGGAAGGAGTACCTTTTTCTTTCCCTTCTTTCCACCTCCGGGGGGACACTACCATCTTTTTTGTTCTTCGTGAGTTTTTTGACGCCCCTTATAGGGATAATAATGGGGTTTGATGCCATAAATGGAGAGAAACAGCGAGGCACTTTGAGCATGCTGGTTTCCCAGCCCATATACAGGGACAGCATAATAAATGGCAAGTTTCTTGCAGCTTTGGCCGTCTCAGCTTTGATGATAGCCGGGATATTGGCTCTTATAGCTGGGGTTTCCATGTCCAAGCTTGGCATAGTGCCTAACGAGGAAGAGATAGCAAGGACCTTGGTATTTTACTTTGCCACCCTTCTTTACATCTCCTTTTGGCTAAGCATGGCCATACTTTTCTCGGTGTTGTTCGATAAGACATCCACCTCAGCTTTGGCTTCCATTGCTCTTTGGATATTCCTTGTATTCTTCGTTTACATGGTGGCGGGCATACTAGCAGATCACTTGGCCCCAATCTCTCAAAATTCTTCTGTAGAAGAATTAATGAGAAACGAGAGGCTGAAGATAACCTTCATGCGAGTTTCTCCGGCATATCTGCTTCAGGAGATATCCATGGCTGTATTGAACCCCGCTGTGAGGATATTGACGCCGCTTACGGCAGATAGACTTCAGGGGCTAATACCCACGCCCCTGTCGGTCGGGCAGAGCGTCATGGTTGTTTGGCCCCAGTTGGTGGTGCTGTGCGCCCTTTCAATAATATGTTTTGGAATATCCTATGTGGCGTTCATGAGGAAAGAGATACGCTCGTAGTTGGACTTTCATAGGTAAAAAAATTTTTATGTACTGTAAGGGGCCACAAATTGCTTCCGTTTAATTAGTTGAAGGAGATGGTGGGAG
>NZ_DAITZW010000027.1:0-12489 GCF_036847465.1 Thermovirga lienii
TATTTGCCTATTTGTGAGATCAACCCAAAGGGCCTTTCCGTTCCATCCGTTCATGAAAACTTTCCTCCTCACGTTTCTAATTTGCGCAGGTTATTTGTTTTAATCCATTTAGCCTAGGTAATTTTAGCTTTATATAGTAATGTGCGCAATAATATACATCCTTCCGAGATGTAATTTTTGATATGACATTCGCGAAATGTTAACCCTAGAAATTGAGTGAATAAATACACTTTTTTGTAAGTAATGCATTTTCAGACTTTGTATGCTATAAATAATGTATATTTGTCTGTTTTTTGTGGGGGGGTGGTTGCGGAGCATTGAAGGACTGGCATATGAGAAAAAGAGAATAGAAAAGGAGAAAGGGAGGTATCAGAATGAAAGAGAACCAATCGCGGCAGCCAGGACTAGGTTTATCTGTGGGATTGTTTGTGTTATGTGCTTTCATCATAAGCATGGGCGTTCTGAAGCTCGGAGTGGATGCTCACATACCAATAGTCATTTGTTCGGTGATCGCTGCCACTGTCGGAGTGGTAGTGCTGAAAAAACCTTGGTCCGAGATAGAACAGGGAGCCCTTAACGCTATTGCGGTGGCCCTTCAAGCCATAGTAATCCTGATGATTATAGGAATAGTAATTGGTATTTGGCTGCAGAGTGGCGTCGTGCCGTCGCTCATCTACTATGGCCTTTCCATACTTTCACCGTCCATATTCCTTTTGGCAACCTTGATCGTGTGTTCCATAGTCTCTTTGGCCACCGGCTCTTCTTGGACGACTGCTGGGACCATAGGTGTGGCAATGATGGGCATAGCTCATGGCCTTGGAGTGCCTGCGCCAGTAGCGGCAGGTGTAGTAATCTCTGGAGCCTATTTTGGTGACAAGATGTCTCCTCTTTCCGATACGACCAACCTCGCCCCTGCGGTCGCCGGATCCAATCTTTTTGACCACATAAGAGCCATGGTCTGGTCCACAGGTCCCACGTACATCATAGTTGCCATTATTTGCATAGTCCTTGGCATGAAATATGGAGGAGGCGCCCTGGATACAGCAAAGATCGATGCAATGCAGCAGATAATGAAGGCGGAATTCAACATAGGCTTTTTGGGCTTTGTTCCACCCCTTTTGGTCATAGTGCTGGCGGCAATGAAGACGCCGGCCATACCGGGGCTGTTCTCAGGTGTCGTGGCGGCAGCTTTGATGTCCTTTGCTCAGGGTAACGGTCTTGGCGACATAATCAACGCCATGCATTACGGCTACGAGGCAGGAATTTCCAGTCAGTTCGCTTCTCTAGAGGGAGATGCCCTGATGCAGCTCATATCTCAGACTGGCCTTGTTAACATAGCCCCTGAAATGGCTCAGGAAGTAGGTCAGACCCTTACTGACCTGCTCACCAGAGGTGGATTGGATTCCATGATGTGGTCCATATCTTTGGTCTTCTGCGCCCTCTTCTTCGGAGGGGTCATGGAAGCGTGTGGATTCCTCGAGGTGATAGTGGGATCCATAATGAAGACGGTCAGGACTGTAGGCGGAATGATGGCCACGGTCATAGCGTCTTGCTTCATATCCAACCTGTTCTTGGGTGACCAGTACCTGTCTCTGGTAATCCCCGGCAGGATGTTCAAATCCGCCTTTGAGAAGATAAACCTTGCACCCAGAATGCTTTCCAGGGCTCTTGAGGACTGCGGAACGCTGACATCTCCGCTTATCCCGTGGAATACCTGTGGGGCGTTCCAATCCAGCGCTCTAGGCGTGCCAACCCTCTCCTACTTGCCCTACGCATTCCTCAATTACTTGAATCCACTCGTCTCCATACTTATCTCGTACATGAAGATAGGCATCTACTGGAGAACTTCCAGCGGTGAGGACGTAGTTGCGAAAGAATATCCAGGCTAGAAATAAAAGAAATTTTTTTTAAAAAGGGGGGGATCCCCCCTTTTTTTATGACTAATTATTGTATATAATCTGTAAATGTATATATGCATACAAAAACAAACAGGGGAGGAGTTTGAACACATGAAAGCAGTACAGTTGGGAGCAGGATTGGTTGGACAGCTTATAGCGGCGGACCTTGCGAAGGATTTCGATGTAACGGTTGTTGATCTTAATGAAAAGGTCTTGAATGAGATAAGGGAGAAATATCCTTCGATCAAGACTGCTGTGGCATCGGCAACGGATGCCAAAGCTCTTGCGCCGATCCTTGAGGATGCGGACATCGTCACAGCTGGAGTTCCTGGAAAGTTCGGATTTGAGATGATGAAGACGGTGATAAGCCTGGGTAAGAACCTTGTGGATATCTCTTTTATGGCAGAGGATTTTGAGGAATTGGACGATTTCGCGAAAGAAAAGGGAGTCACTGTTGTTCCCGATATAGGAGTTGCGCCTGGCATGTCCAATTTCCTTATGGGTAGAGGGGCAGCGTTATTGGACGAAGTAGAGGATGCCTATATCTTCGTGGGTGGGATTCCTACGAAGGAAGTTCCTCCTTTCAATTATCAGGTAACCTGGTCTCCTAAAGACTGCATTGAAGAGTTCACAAGGCCAGTAACCATAGTGAAAGATGGGCAAAAAATGGTTGTGGAGGCCACCTCAGGTCTTCATCTCAGGGAGTTTCCGGGAGTCGGGACCTTGGAAGCCTTCTATACCGACGGTTTAAGGAGCTTGGCCAAAAACATAAAGGCGAAGAACCTGGGAGAGATGACCCTGCGCTGGCCTGGACACGTGGAACAAATGAGGTTATTGAGGGCCATGGGCATGTTTGACGAAACTCCAAAGGTCCTGGGTGGCAAGGAGGTAATTCCCCTTGAGGTCACAGCTGACTTGCTCTTCCCACTTTGGAAGATGGAGCCCGAAAAGGGAGACAGAGATTTGACGGTAATGCAGGTGGATGTGCACGGCTACAAGGGGCGAGATGAGGTAACCTACAGCTGGTACCTCTTGGATTACTTCGATGAGGAGACCTGGAACACATCCATGAGCCGATGCACTGGCAGTACATGTGCAATCTTTGCCCGGGCCGTTGCCGGTGGTCTTATAAAGGAAAAAGGTGTTCTTCCTGCAGAAAAGCTTGCCCATGACGATGATCTGTACAAGTTCGTTCTTGATGAGCAACTGAAACGCCGCATAAAATACACGGAATCGGTTAAGATAGTCAAAGACGTCCGCTAAGCGAAAAGCATTCAGTTTGTGCTTGCAAGACAAGAGGGAAGCAAACCTTCCCTCTTGTCTTTTTTTACAGTGCAAAGGATACTATCGTGTCTTTTCCGGCAGGCAGAGTCTTTCTTTGCCCCTTTACGGAGATCTCTATAGGTCCTGCAAAAGTGGGGAGGTCTTTTATCGTGAGGCAGGAAGGAGTGATGGTTATGCTTAGTTCATGTCCTCTGTATCTAATGTGGAAGTGCAGTTTACCTAGTTCCTTGGGTAGTGAGGGGTCAAACCTCAGCATGTTGCCTCTGGCCTCAAGCCCTGTGTAGGCTCGCTGTAATATGTCTACGGTACCTGCCATGGCGCCGAGGTGGATACCTTCTGGAGTTGTGCCACCCTGTATATCTGCCACGTCGCTCTCCAGAGCCTCAGAGAACATCTTCCAAGATTCGTGGTTTTGAGAACTTACCAGCACCCAGGAGTGAACGACCCTGCTCAGGGTGGATCCGTGGGATGTGCGGTGCATGTAATAATCTATGTTTCTGTTTTTTATGGTTTCGTCGAAGGGGTAACCGAGCTTCTCGAAAATTTCCTCAAGTTCCTTGTTGCTGAATAGATAAAAAAGCATTAATACGTCTGCCTGCTTTGAGACCTTATAGCGGTTTGTCGAGTCGCCCTCGGCTTCGAGTATGCGATCCAGCCTTTGGATATCACCGTACCTTTTGCGGTACTCTTCCCATTGAAATTCCGCAAGCTTATCATATCCCTCAAACTGGCTTATTATCCCATCGTCATGGAAGATTATGGTCATTTTTCTTGAAAGCTCATCCCATAAACTTATCTCTCTATCGGAAATGTCTAGTTTTTCTCTCAGCCTTCTCAGGGCACTGCAGGGAATAATAGATGTCAGATCCACTGCCCTGCTCCATATCCACGATGCCATTACGTTGGTATAGGCATTGTTGTTTAAGCCAGGTGTTTGTGACCAAGGATATGCATCGTGGTACTCGTCAGGTCCCATTACTCCATGGATTTCGTACCTGCCTGTTTTTTCGTTGAACAAGGTCATGCTTGCCCAGAACCTTGCTATTTCAAAAAACATTTCGGCTCCATAGGAACACATGAACTCCAAATCTCTAGTTATCTGAAAGTACTGCCATATGTTGTAGGCGATGGCGGCGTTCACATGCCTCTGCAAGTGGGAGTTGTCGGGAAGCCACCTTCCAGATTTTGGATTTAGATGAAGTTTCTGGGTCTCCTCCCTTCCGGAGCTTCCGCTCTGCCACGGATACATGGCTCCTTTGAATCCTGCTTCCTTCGCAGCCCTCTTTGCTGCGCCCAGGCGCCGGAAGCGATACATCAAAAGAGACCGGGTTATTTCAGGCATGCGTAGGTTGAGGGTGGGGAATATGAAAATTTCGTCCCAAAATACGTGTCCTCTATAGGCTTCTCCATGCCAACCCCTGCTCGGTACCCCAACATCAAGATCTATGGTATGTGGGGAAGTGGTCTGAAGGAGGTGAAAGGTATATAGTCTGAGAATCCTGGCTATCCTGTCCCCTTGGCTAGGATCACTAGGGAAGAAGTCTATGTCAAACTGATTCCAAAGGTGTTTCCACGCTTTTGCATGGGGTTCCAGCAACTCTTCCAAAGAGCCTGCTTGAAGTAAAGCCTCCTCTGCCTGAAGGGCGCATTCGGATATGGCATTGTCCCTGGATGTAAACAGAGATACGATCTTTTCCAGTCTCAACTTTTGTCCTTTGGTCAGTTCTACCTCAAACTTTTGGCCTATGTAGCCTTTTTCCTTCAGAAGTGTTCTTTTAGGAAAAATTTCCTCGTTCCCTATGAAGGCTCTGGTTCTGGCTCCTTGGGCAATCCTTATTTCCGATTGATTGGTCTGCACCTTTAACAATATAGAGTCATACCCTAGCTCTTTTTCCATCAACCCCTCCAGGTGCTTTTTGTTCAGCTGCAGGTAGCGCTTTACACCAGAGTTTGTGACCTTACCGTCGAGTGCCGAGAGGATTTCTATTTTCCCTGAGAAGTTTTCGGCCAATAGAGTGGTTTCCTGTGCTGCAAGGTGGGGGTTGGCCATGCTTACGATCCTTCGATTTTTAAGGACACATATCCTGCCTTGTTCGTCCTCGAACCTTACGGTGCGATGTAGAACTCCTCGGTATAGGTCCAATTTTTGACGGTAAAAGTGTAGCTTCACTTTTGAAAGGTGGAACCAATCGGAACCCTCCATTTTGAACTTCAGGGGGAGCCAATTGGGTATGTTGACCAAGTCCTCGTTCTCCACGACCCTACCGGCTATTTCCGTTTTAAGCCTGTTATACCCCCCCGCAAGGTAGGTCCCAGGGTAGTGTACACCGTCCGCGTCGCTTTCAGCCGCTGCTCCGCGAGTGGCAAAATAGCCATTTCCTAAGGTGCACAATGCTTCACGGAGTCCCTCTTTTTCAGGTTCGAAGCCGTCATATATGAAATTCCAGGAGCTCATGGTCATCCCCTCCTTTCAAAAAGCTCTGCCAAGCCTTTGAGGTATTCCTCAACGCTTTCTGTATCCGGTAGTTTGTAAGAAGCAGCACTTTTTTCTTGATCCTTCCCTTTTGCGACCACTATTCCTATTCCCCAGTCGATGAGGGCCTTGAATCCATCCTCGTCTGTTACGTCGTCTCCCACGTAAATGGGTAGGACGTTGTGTCTTGAAAAACCTAGTGCCTCTACCAGCCATTCTATGGCCTTTCCCTTATCCCAATCCATATTAGGCCTTACCTCAAAAACCTTTTTGCCAATAGTCTTTTTCAGGGAGGGAAGGTCCTTTACCACTTGGTCCACGTGTTTCTCTATTTTTTCTATCATTTCTGACTTTACCAGCCTGAAGTGGACAGCGATGGAGTATTTCTTGCGCTCTAAGATGAGTCCATCTATGCCTTTGGTTCTTTCCCTCAGGGCCTTTTCAGCCTCGTTTAGCTCTGCAATGAATGCTTCTCCCTCCTTGAATGTCTTTTGAAGCTTTGTCGGACTTTCTATGTCGAAGCCATGGCTTCCGGCGTAAATTATTCCATCCACCTTGACCAACCTTTTGACGTCCTTGAGGTCCCTGCCGCTTATTATCGCCAGTTGCGTCGTGTCCTTAAGCTTCTTGAGGGTTTTTCTGGTTTTTTCAGAAAGAATGGCAAGTTCAGGCCTTTCCACGATCGGAGTCAGCGTTCCGTCGTAATCCAGGGCCACAAAAGGTTCCTTGCCGAATAAAAGCTCCAGTTTTATGTGCCCTATGGCCTTGCGGGCATCTGGAAGGTCCTTTATGGGTACGGTGGCGTCAGGTTTTTTACCGTCCACGGTAATTCTTGATAGATCGAAAGCCACCACATGGGCCCCTTTCTCCAGCAGAGCTGTTCCGTGGCCAGTTCGGTCCACGCCTACTACCATTCCGAAGTTTCCTCTTCTTCCTGCCTCTACTCCGGACTCGGCGTCCTCGAATATTATGCTTCTTGAGGGGGGCGCTTTTAGTTTTTGGGCGGCGTGCAGGAATAAATCAGGATGGGGCTTACCTTTTAAGCCGAGGCGCTCCAGCTCAACGCCGTCCGCGATGTAATCGAAAAGGCTCTCCAACTTTGCCTTCTTCACGACCAATCTTGCGTTTTTGCTTGAAGTGACCAAGCCTATTTTTAGGTTCCTTCGTTTCATAAGCCCTATTAACGCCACTGCTCCCCTGTAGATGGGGACTCCCTCCTGTTCCAATACCTCTTGAAAGATCAAGTTCTTCAAGTTTCCCAAACCACATATGGTCTCCTTGCCCGGAGGATCAGAAGGAGTGCCATAGGGCAAGTTGATATCTCGGGACTCAAGAAAGCTTCTTACCCCCTCGTACCTGGGTTTCCCGTCCACGTATAGGCGGTAGTCTCTTGAGATATCAAAGGGAGCATTATCCTTGTCTAGTTTTTCGAGGTATTGATCGAAGAGTTTCTTCCATGAGAGGGCATGTACCATGGCCGTTTGGGTTACGACGCCATCCAGGTCGAACAAAACTGCGTCAAAATAGCGGCTTTCTATGTCTATGGGGGAATAGATTTCTTCTTCGTTCAGGTTCATAGGGTTTCACCCCCTCCTTATTTCATAATAATAAGACATCAGGATAAAAGGCGCAAAACATTTTTGCTCATAATAATTTTGTAATATTATTTAAAAAGCCTTTGCCTTCGAGAGGAGATAAAAAATGGTAAGTTTCTTCAGGAGCATCAGGTCCAGGTTTATTGCCTTTCTTGTTCTGATAGTTGCTCTGTTTTTGGGGCTTCTTTTGGTGTTTACTTATAGTTCCCTTAAAGATGCAGCCTTGAGAAATGCCAAAGAGCTTTCAAGGGCAGCAATGAGACAGACAAAAGGTAGCATCGACATCTTCTTTTCCGAGCTTGAGAGGTTGGCTAGGGCCTTGGCCAAGTACCCTGCCTTTAAAAACGTCGACACCACCGTCATGAGAGAGATCGTGCTGGCAGAGGTGGAAGCTAGGAAGGAATACCTAAGGGCGATTTATCTTGGAACGAAGGATGGCAAGATGTACGAGTGGGGCATAGGTCCAGGTTTTGTAAACAACAGTCCAATCTTTGAGCCTCATTACGACCCCCGGGAAAGGCCCTGGTTCAAACGAGCTTTAGAAAAGGGAGAATTTTCTGTCTCGGATCCCTATCTTTATGCAAGCTTTCCAGCCTTGGGCATAACCGCAGTGCTGCCGGTTTACGATGATTTGGGTGATTTTGTGGGTGTCTTGGGACTTGATATTCTCTTAGAGGACCTGCAAAAGATGGTAAAGAATTTCAAGATAGAGAAGAACGGAAAGGTTATTATTCTTAACAGGGATAATCATGTGATAGTAAGCCAGTTCGACGATGAAAAAGACGGAAAAAACACGAAGTTGGAGACTTTTGATCTTTTCAACATAGCTAACCTTGCAAATCATAAGGATAGCTACGTAGTAGAGTCTCATAAAATGGGCAAAAGATACTTGATAAGCACCACAGAGGATCAACGTACAGGGTGGAAGATAATAGTTGCTCTGCCCTACGATGAAGTCATTTTGCTGGCTATAAGAAACATAAAAGGCATAATTGTGCTTGAGGTGCTGCTAACTATCTTTTTGGGGTTTGCTCTATTAGTGATGAGCAATAACATAATAATCCATCCCTTGAGAGACGCTATAGAGGTGATAGAGGCCACTAAAGTTGGCGACGCGACAGTTAGAATGCCAGAGGATCGCAAAGATGAGTTTGGTGTCCTGGCTAGGGAGTTCAATAGACTCATAGAGGCGGTCAGAGAGTACCAGAGGGAACTGGAAGAGAAAGTTAAAGATAGGACCAAGAGAATCATAGAACTTCAAAAGGAAAATTTGAGGCTTAGACTTATAGAAGAGAAGGAAAGAATCTACGGTTACTTGCACGATTCCTTGGGCGCTAGGTTGACCAATATAAACATATCCAACGCAGTGGCGCAGAAGGTCGTGGATAAAGACAAAAAGATGCTAAAAGATATGCTCCAGAGAATCGAGACCAATACTAGACTTGCCATTTCGGACCTTAGGGAGATACTCAAGGGATCTACCCTTGACAGTAGGCGGATGATAGATTTTTGTAACGTCCTGCACGCCAACGTGAAAAGCAGGCTGGAGCTGAAGGACATAGAGCTTGAATGGCATTCAGAACTGGACCCTCTACAGGATGAAATTTGCCCCAAAGTGCGCTTGGAGTTTGAGAAAATTCTTCAAGAATTGACAAGCAATGTGCTTAAACACTCCGAGGCCAAGAACGTAAGGGTTTTCTTTTCATTGGACGAAGATAAGCTTAGGCTTGAATATTCGGATGACGGTGTAGGAGGAGCCTTAGTGGACCCAGAAAAGAAAGGCTATGGATTGGCAGGAATAGCAGAGAGGGTAAAGATGTTGGGAGGCGAGTTCAAGGTGAATTCCCCAAAGGGTGGAGGTACCAAGGTGGTAATTCTTTTACCTAACAGGGGGAGGAGAGAGGAATTATGATAAAGGTCATGATATGTGAGGACATAAAGGAGGTAAGGGAGGGGCTTAAGTTCCTCCTCGAGATGGATGAAGAGATAGAAGTGGTGTCCACCACAGGAAAGGCCGAAGAGCTTTTTTCTTCCATAGAGCAATATGGTCCCCCCGATGTGGTCTTGATGGATATCGGCCTGGAGGGGATGTCAGGTTTGGAAGCCACGTCCCTGCTCGTTGAGAAGTATCCTAAGGTAAAGGTTCTAATTCTCACCATATTTGAGGAGGAAGAGAAGATATTGAAAGCCATAGAAAACGGGGCCTCAGGCTACATTCTGAAGAACAGCCGGCCGGAAGAGCTTGTATTGCAGATAAAAGCGGTCCATGCAGGAGGCGCTCCGGTAAGCCCCTCGGTGGCGAAGGTGCTCCTTAAAGAGCTAAGAAAGGGGAGCACAACTTCGTGTAACGAATATCGTTTAACGAGCAGAGAGAAAGAGATAATGAAGGCTCTAATGGAAGGTTTGACCTACAGGGAGATAGCTCAAAAGTTCAATATTGCATCCTCGACAGTCAAAAAGCATATTTTGCACATATACAGGAAAATGGAGGTCTCAAACAAGGTTGAGTTCATGAAAAAAGCCATGGTCCTGAATTTGGACGAATAAAATTTCTCGTTTATACACCAAAAGTAGTATTTGTTCCTTCGTTAAATTGATTTTTGGCCTCTGAAGATACCCAGTTTGGTTAATAGTCCCCCAGACAAAGACAATCTAAAATTTTAAATTGGGTGATTGTAGCAAAAAAATTGTTAGGGGGGAGAAGAAGTGAGTGAAAAAAGCGGCGGTTTGTTTAGTTGGTACTTCAACACCAATCTTCTTTTGCGAATCTTAATAGGCTTGGTCTTGGGAGGGATAGTTGGTTTGGTAGCCGGGGAGTCCATTTTATGGGTGGCCCCCTTCGGTAGTCTCTTCGTGCGTCTGCTCAAGATGATAGTCATGCCGGTGATATTGACTACGTTGGTTGTTGGTGCAGCAAGCATAAGCCCTGCGGAATTAGGCAAAGTGGGTATCAAGATAGTCATCTATTATCTTGTTACATCTGCCTTCGCGGTTGCTGTAGGGCTTCTCATGGGGAACGTCTTCAAGCCTGGATTGGGCCTTGATTTGAGCAACATAGGAGAAGCTGCCGGCAAGGCCATACAGAAACCTTCCTTGGTGGACACTTTACTGAACATCATACCCACAAACCCATTCAGCGCCCTCTCTGGAGGAGCTGTTCTTCCCACCATATTCTTTGCCATAATATTTGGTATAGGTATTAGCTATCTTAAGATAAGCAAAGAAGAGAGGCTCAAAAAGGCAGGAGATATACTGTTCAATGTCTTCGACGGAGCAGCTGAGGTTATGTACCTGATCGTACGATGGGTGCTCCAATACGCCCCAATAGGTGTCTTTGCTCTGATTGCTGTGGTTTTTGCAAAGCAGGGGCCGAAGGTGGTAGGACCCCTTGGAACCGTCACATTGGCTTGTTTCTTGGGTTACATACTTCACACTGTGGTGGTCTATGGAGGTTTGTTGACCCTTTCAGGACTTAGCTTCTTCAAGTTCTTGAGTGGAGCAAAGGAAGCAATGATAACGGCTTTCGTGACCAGAAGCAGCAGTGGTACTTTGCCGGTGACCATGAAGTGCGCTGAGGAGAATTTGGGCGTACCGAAGCAGGTCTATTCCTTTACCCTTCCTCTTGGCGCTACCATAAACATGGACGGTACAGCCATATATCAGGGAGTATGTGTTCTCTTCATAGCCTTCGCAGTGGGTATGCCCCTAGACCTGACTCAGCAGCTTACTGTGATCCTTACGGCAGTTTTGGCTTCCATAGGTACTGCGGGAGTTCCTGGTGCCGGAGCGATAATGCTTTTGATGGTTCTGCAATCTGTGGGGCTTTCCATGGATGAAGGATCCGCCGTGGCAGCGGCATATGCCATGATACTCGGTATTGATGCTATCTTGGATATGGGAAGAACTTGCATAAACGTGACAGGAGACCTCACCGGTACTACCATAGTGGCTAAGACGGAAAAGTTGTTAAACATGAGCAAATGGGGTAAATGATAGTTTGTAAAAAAGTTTTTAAGTTGTAAGGGGCAAAGCAAAGGCTTTGCCCCTTTTTGTTTGAAAATATAAGTTTTTAGGGGGAAGGATACAATGTATAATAAATGTTGTATAAAACAGGAATACAAACGTTGAAAAGAGGTGTAAACCTGTTGATAACCATAGTAGGCTGCGGGGCGCTAGGGTCCCTCTTTGCTGCAAGGATGCTTGAGTCAGGGGTAGATGTACAGGCCCTTCAAAGGCCTGGTGCTCATTATGAGGTTTTAAAGGAAAAGGGGCTAACGTTGCTGGAGTTGGAGGGTGAGGAAAAGAGCTTTTCCTTTCCTGTGTACGATGACATAGATTCCTGTGCACCATCGGACCTTGTAATAATTTTGGTAAAGGCTTTTCAAACTCCCCATGTGGCTCCAAAGCTTTTACCTCTGCTGAAGGAAGATGGAGTTGTTCTTACCCTTCAAAATGGCCTTGGAAACGTGGAGGTGCTCAAGGAGCATGTTCCCCTCAAGAAGCTTTTTGCCGGAAGCGTCACTTATGGAGCTTACAGGGTGGCCCCGGGAGTTGTAAAGGCGGCGGGAGAGGGCAAGATAAAGTTCGGCCCCCTGGACAAGATGGTCAGCCCAGAGCCTGTGATGGACTTTTTGAAACAGAGCGGGCTTAATGTTGAGTTGGTTGATGACCCCATGAGGGTCTTGTGGGAAAAGGTGGCCATAAACGCCATGATAAACCCGGTGGTGGCCCTCGCAAGATGCAATAACGGCAAGATACTGGAAGTACGGGAGGCTCTCGAGCTTTGCAGGGTGCTTTTTGATGAGGCCTTGGAGGCTGCCAGGTGTGAGGGGATAACTTTGGATGAGGAGTCTCTTTGGAGTTTTGTCATGGAGGTGCTGGAAAAAACTGCCGCCAACAGGCCTTCGATGCTTCAGGATCTTGAATCTGGAAGAAGGACTGAGAACGAGGCCATATCGGGCTATATTTTGAAGGCCGCTGAGAAAAAGGGCGTAGAACTGCCTGCGACGAAAGTTGTTTACAGCCTTATGAAGCTTGCAGAGCACGCCGCAATAAAAGATTATGTAGTGTGATTTTTTCTAAGAGGAAATGAATATGAAATGCCATCTTTGTGAAGAAAAACCATGCAGTAAAGGAAAGCCCTGCTTAGAAAAGGACAGTAAGCCTCTATACAAGGATCCAGAGGAAGCAAAAATATTCAAGGTTGCTGCTGAGGTTGAGGCCTTATATTATTGTGAGC
>NZ_DAITZW010000027.1:12589-23607 GCF_036847465.1 Thermovirga lienii
AGAGTTCTTGAGGAAGAAGGGTGCCAGTTGTTGGTGGTAATGGGATTGTGTGTTGGGCATGACTCCATTTTTTACAGGCACGCAAAAGCGCCTGTTACGACCTTATTGGTAAAGGACAGGAAGTTGGGACACAATCCAGCAGCAGCTATTTATTGCAGGTATATAAGGAACAATTTGAATTACAATCCCAAAGAAAGACGTCAGGAGGAGGGAGAAGCATGAACATAAGCAGTCCGAGGAAAGTGCCAGAAAAACTTTTGTTGGGGCCGGGGCCCACGCCTGTGGAGCAGAGGGTCCTTCAGGCTTTGGCTCAGCCCACATTGGGACATCTTGACAAGAATTTTGTGGCCATAATGGACGAAACCAGGGAGCTTCTGCGCTACGTGTTTCAGACAAAGAATGAACTTACGGTAGCTATGCCTGGTACGGGAAGTGCAGGCATGGAGACAGCTTGTGTGAACATGATCGAGCGAGGAGACAAGGTCATAATTTGTGAGCACGGTATATTTGGAACCAGGATGCACGACGTTGCTGAACGGTGCGGTGCGGAAGTGGTTTCCGTAACTGCCCCCATGGGTAAGCCCATTGATCCGGAGGACGTAAGAAGGGCTATAAAAGCCAACCCAGACGCCGTTGTGGTAGGGATCGTTCATGCAGAAACTTCAACAGGAGTCCTGCAGCCACTGGACGAGATTGCTTCATATTCCCATGATGCAGGAATGTACATGCTTGTCGATGCCGTTACCTCTCTGGGAGGCATGGAAGTCCCTGTAGACAGGTTGGGGTTGGATATGGTCTATAGTGGTAGCCAAAAGTGCTTGGCATGCCCACCTGGACTTGCTCCTGTAACGGTCAGTCCCAGGGCGACCGAGCGGATAAAGAATAGAAAGACGAAAGTGCAGAGCTGGTACCTGGACCTTACCATGATAATGAGGTATTGGGGACAGGAGCGGTTCTATCACCACACGGCCCCGGTCAACATGATTTATGCCTTGAACGAAGCCTTGCGCATAATTGCTGAGGAAGGGCTAGAAAATAGGTTCGCTCGCCACAGAAGAAATGCTGAGGCCTTATGGGCTGGGTTGGAGGCCATGGGGCTCAAGCTCCTTGTGGATTATGAATACCGCTTGCCCAGCTTGACGTCCATCGTGGTTCCTGAAGGGGTGGACGAGGCTATGGTTCGAAGACAGCTCATGGAGGAGTACAATATAGAGATAGGAGCTGGCCTCGGAGAGCTAAAAGGCAAGATCATAAGGGTAGGATTGATGGGAAGCGGTTCCAACAAGAAGAACATAGAGCTTTTCCTCGTAGCCCTTGGAAACGTGCTGAGAAAGCAAGGGTTTAAATCGGACATCTCTTCGGCCTTGGAGGCAGTAGAAGAGGTCTTGGCGTGAGGGCGTGAGCTTCTAGGCGATAAAACGGGGTTGGCAAGGATGCTTTTTTCCCTTGCCAACCCTCATTAGATGAGATTGTAAACGTAGAGTTGGGGGAGTTACACATGAGAGACGATAGGTTGTCCCAGTTTTTTTTAGCCATTTTGGGCGTGGTGGCCTTAGGGTTCGTTCTGAAGGTGGCCAAAGGTGTGATTCTCCCCCTGGTTGTGGCTTGGCTTCTTTATTTTATTTTTGCTCCCGTGGTAAGGGTAATGGCTAAGAGGAAAATACCCACTTTCATAAGCACAACCGTAGTGCTTATGGTTTTCATCGGCGTGTGCTTCGGTGGGGCCTTGTTCCTCAACGGAAGGGTCCAAGCATTGATCGAGGCCTTTCCCAGGTATCAGGCCAGGTTTGCCGAGCTCCTTATAGAGTACTCTCAGAGTTATAACTTGCCCAAGTACGTGGTCTCCAACATTGATCCTGGACCAATGATAGGCAAGTACCTTTTATCTTTGTCCACCTTCTTTGTGGGGTTTGTCAGTAACTTGATATTGGTCGTAATATTTCTTGTGTTTCTCCTTTCCAGTGCCCCTTACTTTGAGCGCAAAATAGAAATGGCGTTTTCCAAGAAACACAGCAGGAAGGTAATCCACTTGCTGCACACCATATCGCTTCAGATAGGTCGTTACCTTGCCCTTCAGTTTATGATAAGCGCCATAACGGGAGTTTTAGTCTGGTTGGCCCTGAAAAGCATAGGGGTGGATTTCTCTATAACATGGGGTGCCTTGGCTTTTGTCTTGAATTTCATACCTACTATAGGCTCCATAGTGGCATCAGTTCCTCCAGTGGTGTTGAGCTTTGTGCAGTTTCATCCACAAATGGCACCCGTGGTTATAACAGCACTGGCCCTCTTTGGGATTCAGCAGGTAATGGGAAACCTGATAGCTCCCAAGATAATGGGAGAGAACCTCAATTTAAGCCCCATAGTGATATTGCTTTCCTTGTTGTTCTGGGGATGGCTTTGGGGCGTTACCGGAGCTATATTGTCCATCCCCATTGCCAGCGCCATCAAGATTATCTGCGAGAACGTGGAACAGCTAAAGTTCATTGGCGTACTTATGGGGTCCTCTCGTTACATGGGCAAAAGGCCTGACTCAAGGTTGTGAATTAGTTAGACGTTTCCAGCTGCAGGAGTTTATCAGTCAAATCTTCCCATATTTCGTACAAGGAGGAAAGTTTCTGTTCTATTTCGTTTCTTTCGACCATCAAGGAAGATATTCTTGAAGAGTTGGAAAGGATCTCTTCAGAGCACAAAAGGGTATCTATCTCATCTTTGCGGCTTTCAAGTAGGGTTATCTCTTCTTCCACGGGATCTATCTTTTTTTGTATGCTTTGCTTTTTGCGATAGAGTTCGTTCCTTCGTATGGCCTCCAGGCGTTTCTTTTCTGCCCTCGAGGTTGCTTTATCTATTGTAGTGGCAGTTTTTTTGTTCAGCGAAGTGTTTTTTATAAGATCTTTCCTTTCGCGGGCTTTCTCCAGGAAATAAGTTATGTTGCCCTGATAGTTATGGCACTTTCCGTCTTTTACCTCTATAACTCTGTCAACTATCTCATCCAAGAACCATCTGTCGTGGGATATTATGACCACCGTTTGTCGGCAATTTTTGATGGCATCCTGAAGGATCTCTCTAGTAGATATGTCCAGGTGGTTAGTGGGCTCGTCAAGTATGATGAAATTGGCTTCTCCCAACAGTAGCTTCAAAAGGGCAAGTCGCGATTTCTCCCCTCCAGAGAGGCAAGATATCTTTTTGTCTATCTCTTCCCCGCTGAAGAGGAAGGCTCCCAGCAGGTTTTTTCTTTCTTGATCTGAAGCTTTTGATGGGGTGCTTCTTATTTCCTCCCATACGGTTTTCTCCGATGATAAGTTGGCAGCAGATTCTTGAGAGTAGAAGCCTATCTTGACGTTGTGCCCCCAGTTTACGGACCCTTCAGAAGGGGTTTCTCGCCCGGACATGAGCCGTGCCAGGGTCGATTTGCCTGCGCCGTTGACTCCCACTACGGCAATTTTCTCTCCCCTCTGGATCTCCAGGTCCACTTCCTCCAAAACGGAAAGAGAGCCGTATCGCTTGGATACCTTCTCCATTTTCAGCACGTTGAGACCGCTTCTAGGGCATTCTGGGAACTTTATCACCGGACCACTTATTTCCTTTGGCGTCGTTGCCACGACCAAGTTCTCCAGCCTTTTCAACCTGCTCTGTACCTGGGATGCCTTGGTGGCCTTGTATCTGAATCTGTCGGCGAACGCCAAAATTTGTTGCCTTTCTCTTTCGATCTTGATCGCTTCTTTTTGTTCCATTGTTTCCTGCTTTGCTTTCTCTTTAACGTAAAAAGAGTAGTTGCCGCTATAGGTTTTGATCTTTCCGTTGCGCAACTCTGCGGTTTTATTGGTGACAGAATCCAAAAAGTGCCTGTCGTGGGAGATTAGTATTATGGTTCCCTTGAAACTCTCGAGGTGTTGTTCGACCCACTGGGTGCTCTCTATATCCAGGTGGTTTGTGGGTTCATCTAGCAGGAGGACCTGAGGTTCCTCAAGCAACAGGGAAGCAAGGAGAATTCGCATTTTCCATCCTCCTGAGAACTCAAGGCAGCTTCTTTCGTGGTCTTTATCTGCAAATCCCAAGCCCGCTAGAATTTTCAAAGCCTTGGCCTCAAAGGAGTATCCTTCCTTGATAGAGAACTCTTCTCGTTTCTTTTCGTAGGCCATCAGCGTACTTTTGGAGGTATCACCCTCTGCTATCTTCTCTTCCAGCTGGCGCAGTTCTTTTTCCAGTCGTTCTATTCCGTGGCGTTTCTTTAGGAACTCCATTATCGTAAGGTCTTCAAGGTCCACAAATTCCTGAGGCAGGTATCCAATAGTCATGTTTGGAGACATCTCTATCGTGCCCTTGTCGGGAAATATGTCGCCTGTGATCATCCTTAGCAGGGTTGTTTTACCTGTCCCATTCTTTCCGATGAGGCCGAACCTCGAGCCAGGAGGTATGGCCCAGTTGAGATCGCTGTAAAGTTCCTTGCCGCCAAGGCTTAGATATACGGAGTTGAAGGAAATCATTACGCTATCACCTTTGCTGTTTGAGGTTGATTATTTCGAAGGACTTTCTATGTACGACCGCACCTCTTCAAGAGGAAGCCTATCTTTGCGGCCTCCCATTGGACCCTTAGGATATCCTACAGCTATCATCAAGGTGGGCTTTAGGTTTTTAGGTAGATTGAGTATCTTTACTACGGCTTTCGAGTTGAACCAGCCCAAAAGACAGGTCCCCAGGTCTTCTTCCGCTGCCGCAAGTTGGAAGTGGTCGCACGCTATCCCAATATCAATCAGGCCAAAGTCCACGCCTTGGAATAGTCCTCCCACCTTTGGGGCGACTTTCGTGGTCCTTTTGGCAACGACCACGAGGACTGGAGCTTCCTTGGCAAAGGAATTCATGGAATATATGCCAGAGAAGGCCCTCTCTGAAAGTTCGCTTCTCAGTGGCTCCTTGTCGCATATAAAAAATTGCCAAGGCTGGGCATTGCAGGCAGAAGGGGCAAGCCGTGCCGCCTCTAAACACTTGTCCAGTATGGTTCTATCCACTGGAGTTGAAAGAAAGGACCTTATGCTTTTACGTTTCAGGACCAAGTCGATAAAACCCATGTTGCTTCCTCCACTTCTTGGAGCTCATATTTTGAGGCCTGAAAAGATATAATAACAAAAAGGAACTTGAAGGGAAAGAAAACTTATGAGACGTTACATATTGCCGGGTTCCAAGGATGCCATCTTCGCAGTGGGTGCTCTTTTAGTTTTAGGCTTGCTCCTTCGAAATGCGGCTTCTGTGATTTTGTTCTTGACCTTGATGCTCATTTTTGGAGGTGCACCTCTAGTTGCTTTTCTTCTGTCATGTCTAATCGCTTACCCTGCCTCAGGGCAATTGGGCCTAATAGGAGTTTTTGGTGCTGTGGCGTTGATGGTTTTGGCTTTAGAGCCCCTTAGGGCTTTGTTCCTTGAGGAAATGGAGCGCATCAAAGAGCGCATGGGGATTTTCCTCTACAGAAGGAAACTATACAGGCTGTTGGGGTTGGTTTTCCCTCTCGTCATATTTCCCGTGTTTGGTCTCTTTTCTTATAGGTACGTCTTGGTGACGATGGCTTCCATATCCCTCGGTTCAGAGCTTCTGAGAAACTACAGCTTCCGTTTCAATGAGGCCTTTTGCAGATTTTTCTCAAAGGTAAGCAAAGAGGAGGAAAGTCACTTCGTAACGGGAACAACCATGTACCTGACCGCTGGAGCTCTTGCTTCCTTTTTCCCCGAGCCGATTGGCCCTCTTTCCCTTATCATAGTAACCCTTGGAGATGCCTGGGCTGTCATGGTTGGATCCAAATGGGGAAGAAGAACCATAAGAGGAAAAAAGACCCTTGAAGGCACCGCGGCCTGCTTTTTTGCCTGCATTTTCACGTCTTTCGCTTTTGGCTCCCTTGAGGTCTTTGGTGGACTTAGTATGGTGGGGTTGGGTGTAGGTGCTGTAATTTCTTCTTTAGCGGAGCTTTTGACGCCTGGGAGGTATGACAACTTCATCATGACCTTGGCTGCAGCATTTGGGCTATGGGTTGGTCAATTGTGCTCTTAGGTAGCAACTTTCCCTAAAGGAGGCTATTTCGGCTTCCAGGTTTGGGTTTGGTGATTCCCCGAAGAATGCGTTTATTACAGGAATTACTTCTTCCCTGTTTCCTTTTTGAAACTCCTTTATCATCGCCCGAATCTTTGCGCTCGATATTCCCTCTTGCATACACGTAAAGGGCCCTACGTGGAATATACCGCATATGGGAGGTTTATGGCTACTCAGGCGCCCCTTTATAAACTCGTTGAATATGCCTATGGATAGGGCAGATTCTCCCATGATATCGGAATGATATACCTCTTCTGCTTCTATCCTGGATAGGATCTCCCTTGGAGATGAGAGCACGTGTCTTTCCTTTAAGTAACTTTGGATAGTCCTTTTGAATTTTCCGTTGGCGAATCTCATGTAGGCTTCTGCTAACAGGTTCAGTGGTTTTCTTCCTTTCTCCCATGCTAGGAACGTTACGTATTCCAGCCACTCATGAACGGGACTTCTCACCAGCTCCAGCCCTTCCTCCTCAAGCCTTTCCACTATGTTACCTGTGTATGGGTCGTGCTGACGCATGTATATCTCTCCTACGTAGAGTACCAAGGGGAAGCGCTCTTTTTGTTTCCTAGGGAACTCCGCCATGGTTTCCCCTGTCTCTACCAGCCACTGACAGATGTTTATGCCTGAAGTTCTTCCCGCTAGGATATCCTTGAGGGAATTAAACCTTTGGAGGCTAAGTTCGTTGAAGGCCTCTTTGTCTTTGGCATATGGCCGGAACCTCAATATGAGATCATCAAATAAGTCAGATACCAGGATCGCATCGTATATGTCGGCTGCTAACCGTAATCCATCGAATGGATTGAGGTTCAGGCCCAGTTCGTCGAAGTCTAAGTATCCCCTTGACGAGCTGGGAGATACTATGGGAATCTCTCCTAAGCCAACTTGCCTGAGTATGAGTTTTAGTACTTCTGAATATTTACCAAAGCGGCAGGGACCGCTGGTGGTGGGAAGAAAAATCAGGTATTCATCTTGCACTTTTCGTGGGCCTTTTTCTGCCTCGAGTTTTAAGAGAGTAGCCATGATGTCTCCAACGACCCCTCTCAAGGGGAAACAGGTCTCCATGGATATAAACTTACCCGCGGTTTCGAGGGATTCGGGAGTGTTTGTGGGTACTACTGCGGCTTTGATGCCCCACTTTTCAGCAGCGGCTGCAGCAAGAGAGCTTACCTTCCCCATGTATGGTATTAGCCATGTTCTGTCAGTGCCTTTTGTTACCTTGGTTCCTTTGAAGGTGAACAAAAGGGAAGTCCTTTGTTTTTGTGACTTTCTGTCGGAGTTGAAGTGAAGGGAAACCACTCTGTGGTGAGCTTCAGCCCGAGTAGAGAAGGGGGCGTTATTTACTTGAGCGTCGGTCATCAAGTGAAGAAAGGGCTTTGAGCTAGTTTTAAATATTTCGCTCTCCATCATGAATTTTATGGAATCAGGTCCGCAGGCAAAGTTCATGAGCCTTATGGGGTAGAGATTGTGTGTTTGAGATGTGTATATGCTCGCTTTAAGTATTTCGGCACTCTGAGCCCAGTATTCATTTTCCACCAGCTTGTCTATATCAATGTCTTTATACTTGTGTCTCAGGAAAGGCTGAGGAATGTAATGCATGCCCCTCACTTGGGTAAAAAGGTGACCCGAGTTTGATGATGCTTCTGGGTCCAGTAGCACATAGTCCCTTCCCAACCCTACATATCCCGGTTCTTTGTCGCTTGCCAAGGATGAAAGGAATCGGTCTCCTGCCTTTGCCAGGTCCTCCATGAAGGCTTCAACTTTTTGATTTGCATGATCTATGGCTTCTTTGATTTGTTTCTCTGAATACGAAAGTCCAATGGCTTTCATCGCTCGAGCTATTTCTTGAGCTAAGGGACCTTTTTGTCCCAAATGGAGTATGGGCATGACCAACCTGCTTTTGTCGATGCCCAAGGCGTCCTTCAATACGAAGTTTTCAGCCTCTGTGTATATGCAGAACATCCTTTTGTTTCCTTTTTCGTCGATCTCATCTATGAAAGAGGGCATGAAAAGGTAGTCTATGCTGGGGTTCATTGTCAGCAGCGCAGCATGCCCTGCGGATATTTTCATTGCGATGCAATATTCCGTTGGGGCAAAGCGGGTTCCAAGCTCGGTGATTTTATGGTCCGAAACAGGTGTCAGTACTGGAGTGAAACCCAGCTGCTTCAGCATGGCGGAGAAAAATACGCTTCTTTTGCCAAGCATGAGGCCGCATCGCCTGATGCCAATGGTGGGTGAATTTACCTTTTCTTTACCTATGTTTTGGAACAATACACCGTCAAAATGCTTCTCTAGGAGGTTGTGAAAAAGCACCACATAATCTTTTTTAGGTTTTTCCGAGACGTCGCTATTGCCCCTAGGACAAAAGCCTCCGCTAATGATCTCTTCTCCTGACACTTGGAATATCTTCAGAGTGCAATTTCGCACTCCGCAGGAACTTTTCCCCCATCTTTCGAGGCATGTTTTTTCTTCATACTTGAAGGTTTCATCTGCCAGGTTCCATCCACGAAAGGCGGAACGAACCGGTAAGCCTTTCTCCCTTAGTTCGATGACCTTGTCTCTGACCCATAAAGCTGCACCGTATGCACCAAAAAGTTCCCTTCCGGGGTATGCGTGAATTTCTTTGCCTGTTACCTGCGCCATGGCGGCTAGAAAGGCCTTGCCCAGGGAAGGGCCGCCTTGGCAGGAGCACTTGTGCCCCACGTGCCTTGAGCCTCCTACGAATTTATGGAAGTAACTTTCAGCAGTGGCCCGAACTATAGCTGCGGCTATTTCCTCCTGGGGGAAGTTCTCGGCGATCAAACGTTGTTCTTCTATTTCCATGAAAACGCCGCAGGTGGCGTCTATAATTGGGGTTTTGGATGCCGAAAGGGCCTTTTCCTGGAGGGAGGATTTGACGTCCAATCCCAGGATCTCTGCCATGTTTTCCAGTGTTTGGCCGGCTCCTGCCTGGCACGAATAGTTCATCTTCGCTTCTTCCACCTCGTCAAGGGGGCCATAGGGTCCCCTTTTGAAGGTGGTGAACTTCATGTCTTGTCCACCTATCTCGAAGATCGTGTCTATGTCTTTATCGTGGTGTCGTATCCCTATGGCGTGACAGGTTATCTCGTCCACTGCAGCGTCGGGAACTTGAAACCCTTCTCTTTCAAATCTATTGCGCGCGGCCCTGCTGGATAGTACGCTCTCAAAAAGTTTCCTGGCCGACCCCGTGGTGCATATCCCCATCACCTTGTAAAGCTCTTTGTTGCGTGAAAAGTGCTTTATTATCCTTTTGAGGGCCCCTAGGGGATCTCCGTGGGTTGGAAGGTAAAGGCTGTCCAGGATTTTGCCATCCTTCAAAGATACCACCACGGCCTTTGTGGTCGTAGAGCCCCCATCTACCCCTATTACCACCTCTGGATCAGATGAAAGAAGTATAGCTTCTTTTGCTCCATTCCTCGAATCATCGTAAACGTAAACCTTCTCCAAGTAGTCTTTCAATGGTGGGGCGTATTTCCTGTTTCTTTTGGCTTCATAAAGGGCTCGGTCTATGTCCGTTGAGGTTAGCACGTATAACCTGTTTTTCTCTATGCTCATTGAGGCAGCTCCTATGGCCGCAACTTGCAGATGGTGTTTGCAGGTGGTTATTCGAAGTCCTGTGATTTTCTCTATCTGGTCGACTATGGGCCTTATCCGCGCTAGTCCGCCCGAGATTATTGTCTTTGCATCCTTTTCTAGCTGGCGAGGGCCGATTACGTCCTGGGCAAAGTTGAACGCTACTGTTTTGAAAAGCTTTGCTATCAAGGCGGCTTTCGGCATACCTTCGTTTTGGTCATGTATCATATCTGACTGGATGACCACCCCACATCGAGCCCTGTAGGGTTTGGCATCAGGGTATGAAGTTGCTTCCTCTACAGCTTCTGCAAATAAAGCTTCTAATGTTTGATCGTGTTGGTTGGATGAGTTAGCTTTACAGTAGAGGCGTCGTACCTGTTTTTCCACTAAGGTGCCTGATCCTCCACCACACTTGGTGTTGGTGTTGCTTTCCAATAGGACGGTTTTTCCCATCACTTTCCCGAAACTGAAAAAGTAAGAATCCTTTGCACCAAGGTGAAAAGCATAGCGAGGGTTTTCTTCTAACATGGAGATACCTTTGGGGATGGTCACACTGTCGTACTCGTAAAATACCTGTGGCGTAGTTTCCGCTATTGTTTTGGCCCCTATGCCAGTTAAAGCTGTGCCTACAATTTGGAATTCAGCTTCCAGTGCCCTTATCTGAGGCAAAATAACATTCTTAAGGGTCTCCAAGGGGCGCCCCAAATGGGGATGAGGATTGGAACACCACAGGACTTCTTTAGTGTTCAAGTCCAAACCTCCGCAATGGATAGAGGAGGAGCCTACATCAATGCCTATCACAATTTTTTTCATGAGGACCTCTCCTGCAAATTGCCTTGGAAGACTCTTGTATGTGTTTTATTATATACTGTTTGCATGGTAAGGAATACCATAGTTAATTTGTACATAAAAAATTTTTTATGTGGGGGGGTATTTGAAGTGGACATTAAGGCATATATGGGTTCTGCATCTGAATGGTCTGGAGATGCTCTTGCTGTCTTCGTTAGCGAGGAAGACCTCGGGGATTTTCGGTTCCTTGGAGAAGATATAGCCAACCTAATCAGTTGGAGGGTTTCAGAATCCTCCTTCAAGGCTCAGAAGGATACGACCCTGTGGACATGTCTTTTTGACAAAAGAGTAAAACATGTCTTTGTCGTTGGTTTGGGCAAGGAGTCCCAATTTCAGTTGGATGACTTTCGGCGGGCGGCAGCTCTGGTAGTAAAGCAGGCTACCAAGGAGCGCTGCAGGGACGTTCTTATGGTTTCTGCAAGAGACAGCCTGAGGGGCGTCCACCAGGCCATGGTTGAAGGAGCTGTATTGGGAAGTTATAAGTTCTCCAAGTATAAAACCAA
>NZ_DAITZW010000027.1:23707-26760 GCF_036847465.1 Thermovirga lienii
ACCCCTCCAAGGCTGATCCATATGATATATAAACCTCAAAATCCTGTAGAGAAGATAGCCTTTGTTGGTAAAGGCATAACTTTCGACAGTGGGGGGCTCAATATAAAACCCTCCGATTTTATGAGGACCATGAAGGGAGACAAGGCGGGGGCCTGCAACGTTCTTGGCCTTATGAGGGCTATTGCGAAAATGAACCTGCCCTTTGAGGTTCATGGCTTTATTGGCGCAGCAGAGAACATGCCTGGAGGCGGAGCTTACAGGCCAGACGACATAATAAGATTGAGAAACGGAAAGACCGTTGAGATTGACAATACTGACGCGGAAGGAAGAGTTACATTGGCGGACGTTTTGTCCTACGCATCAGAGCAAAGCCCTTCTTGCATCATAGACATGGCGACCTTGACCGGCGCATGTGCCGTAGCTCTAGGAGAGTATACTGCTGGGGTTTTCGCGAACGACGATGAACTGGTTTCGGACTTTTTAGCGACGGCCAAGGAGACGGGGGAGAGAATGTGGCAGCTGCCCATTGACGATGAGAGGTTGAGGAAGAAGATCAAGTCCCCTGTGGCAGATGTGGTCAACTCCGCGGGACGCTACGGAGGCGCCATAACGGCGGCCATGTTCTTGCAGGAATTCGTAGGAGAGGGCATAAAGTGGCTTCATGTGGACATGGCTGGAACGGATAATACCAAGGAGGAATATGGCTACTACATTAAGGGGGCCACGGGCTTTGGAGTGAGAACTTGTCTAGCTTGGTTGCGGGAAAAGGAGAGAAAAGGACCAGCCGGCCTATGAGCAGTAATGTAGTATAATAAACAGGTAGCGAGGTTTAGGTGTGCTGGTGGAGGTGAGATGATGGAAGAGAAGGAAATCGGATGTGCAAGGCCTACGGGGGCATTGGTGGGAGGAGAGGATGTAAAAGAGATAGTACAGGAGGTGAAACCGTCTATGACTGTCATGGTGGGAAGGCATGCTCCAGATTTCGAGGCTCCTGCGTATTATCAGGGAAAGTTTGTCACGGTTAAGCTCTCAGAGTTCTTAGGCAAGTGGGTTTTGCTTTGTTTCTATCCTGGAGACTTTACCTTTGTCTGAGCCACGGAGGTGTCGGCGGTCGCCGACAGGTACAAGGAGTTTCAGGAGCTTGGTGTAGAAGTGCTGTCTGTCAGTGTGGACAGTCAGTTTGTTCATAAGGTATGGAATGACCAGGAGCTTTCGAAGATGGTAGAGGGCGGAGTTCCCTTCCCAATGATCTCCGATGCCGGAGGAAACTTGGGTAAGATATATGGTGTGTACGACGAGAAAGCCGGTGTGGACGTGAGGGGCCGCTTCATAATAGACCCAGACGGTGTCATACAGGCTATGGAGGTTTTGACTCCTCCGGTAGGCAGGAACGTGGACGAAGCCATAAGACAGATCATGGCCTTCCAGCACGTAAGAAACACTGATGGCAAAGAGGTGACGCCTTCAGGGTGGCAACCTGGAAAGAAGGTTTTAAAGCCTGGTCCGGACCTCGTAGGGGCCGTTTGGAAAGAGTGGACTCCCAAGGATATTTAGTTAATATGTGATGCCTGTAATTTTATGAGGGGCGCCTTTATGAAGGCGCCCCTTTTTTTTGAATTTTAACCAGTGGTATTGACTTTTGGAGGAAAAGATATATATTATTCAATTAGTGATAATGATTATCAATAATAAGGGAGGGGTAAGCAATGCCTAGAGGAGATAGAACAGGTCCTTTGGGTGCTGGCCCTAGGACAGGCCGCATGGCAGGGTATTGTTCCGGTTCCTCCGTGCCTGGTTATATGAATCCGTGGGTTGGCAGAGGCCCTTTTTGGCGTTTGGGCCGTGGGGGTAGAGGCCTCAGGAGGCGCTTTTGTTGGTGGGCCCCTTATGTTGTGGGCTTCCCGCCGGGGCCCTTGCCTTACCAGGAGCCCACGGAGGAGGAAGAAAAGGAATTCCTGAAAAGCCAGGCAGAAGTGTTACAGAAGGAATTGGACGCTTTGAGGAAAAGGCTGGAGGAGCTCGAAGGTTAGAGGCAATGGAGATTGGGCTGACAAGGGGGCTTACGCCCCCTTGTCTCAATATGTTATGCCCTTGGAAACCAGTATTTTCTCAAGGTTGCGGAGTTTGTCTTTTCCTGGGATTTTCTTTTCGTACCCTATGGTCGCTATAAGGGCATCTATAATGGTCATCACTGATACAACCGAGTAAAAGCCTTTGGACGGCGCAGCAGGCAAAATGACCGAAGACCATTGGGAGCCAGGAGATGCTACGTCGGTAGTTATGAGTATAGTTGTAGCCCCCTTGCTGCTTGCGTACTCCAAGGCATCAATCGTCCTTGTGGCGTAATGGGGGCCGCCAATGGAAATGGCAATAAGGGCATCTTTCTCAGAACAGGGGTAAAGTTCGGAGTACATGTTATCCGAGCCGACCATGCAGGGGAAGGATATGTTATCCAGGAATTGATTAAGCATCAAGTAGCAGTAAAGGGCAATGCCCTGGGTGGATCTTAGGCCGACGATGTAAATCCTTTCTGCAGAGCATAGGCTTTGAACTGCCCTAGGGAAATTTTCCATGAGCATGGGGCTGATGGAGTTTGTTATTGATTCAATGTTGTCTTTGGCCACCTCTTGCAGTATGTTTCCCGCAGTGAAATTAAGCTTATTCCATGTCTCTTCCATCTGCCACCACAGGCTCGGTCCCGAAGAGAGCACGACTTTTCTTAGAGTCTCCAAAAAATCGTTGTATGAACCAAACCCCAGCTTTTTAATAGTCCTTATAACCGTTGCGGTGGAAACCCCACTGGATGCAGCGAGCTTTTCCACGGTCATAAAGGCTACGTTTCTGTAATTTTGCAGAATGAAATTGCACAGGAGGGCCTGGCTGCTAGTTAAGGTTTCTTTGCCTTGTCTTAACCTCGCAAATATATCCAAGTACTCTTTTGGGTTTTCCATTAATAATGCTCCTTTCGCCTAATCCTTAACTTCATCTTGGTTTGGGGATGTAAGGGGCCACAAATTGCTTCCGTTTAATTAGTTGAAGGAGATGGTGGGAGT
>NZ_DAITZW010000028.1:0-25305 GCF_036847465.1 Thermovirga lienii
TTCGTGAAGGTGGCCGCACGGTCGGCGCTGGTGTCGTAACGAAAATTTTGGACTAATGTGTCCCAAGGGGGCAGAGTATAGTGGCTAAAAAGATCAGAATAAAACTCAAAGCCTTTGATCATAGAGCGTTGGATGCCTCTGCGCAGCAGATTGCGGAGACTGCGCAGAGGACTGGTGCCAAAGTTTCTGGCCCCATTCCTTTGCCAACGGAGATCAATAGGTTTACAGTGTTGAAGTCTCCGCACAAAGACAAGGATGCCCGTGAACAGTTTGAAATGAGGACTCATAAGAGGCTCATCGATATAATAGAGCCAAATCAGAAGACCATGGAGTCTCTTATGCAGCTGAACCTCCCCTCGGGCGTGGATATTCAAATCAAACTATAGGGGAGCTCTGAGCTGAAAGGAGCGAGTATGATATGAGCGTTGGAATTTTAGGACGAAAACTTGGAATGACTCAGATATACAACGAAGAAGGCGTCGCAGTGCCAGTTACTGTGGTTGAAGCAGGTCCATGTGTCATAGTGGATATCAGGGATGAAGCAAGAAATGGTTATAATGCCATAGTGGCAGGTTTCGGAGACGTTAAGCCAGGCAAGTTGACGAAGCCCTTCAAGGGAGTATTTGAGAAGCACAACCTTGAGCCTAAGAGGTGGCTAAGGGAATTTCGTGTTGAGTCCGTCGAAGGCTACGAGATAGGCCAGGAAATAAAGGTGGATATTTTTGAAAAAGGCGAGAAAGTGGACGTTACAGGCAAAAGCAAGGGTAAGGGTTATGCTGGCGTCATGAAGAGGCATAACTTCTCGGGAGGCCCTGCTAGCCACGGTTCATCTAAGTTCCACAGACAGCCTGGTTCTGCTGGCGCAAGCAGCTACCCTGGCCATATCTTCAAGGGTAAGACAATGCCTGGTAGGTTGGGAAATGAAAGAGTTACAGTTAAAGGGCTCACAGTAGTCGATTTGGATACTGAGAACAACCTGTTGTTGATTAAGGGAGCCATCCCAGGGCCAAGAAACGGCCTTGTGATGATCCGTAAAACAGGCTCGTCGGAATAAGGGGGCAATACGAGATGCCAACAGTCAAAGTTGTTAACCTAAAAGGTGAAATCGTAGGCGAGCAGCAGCTATCAGATGCCGTTTTCAGTGCTCCGGTTCACGTGCCTGCAATGCACCAAGTGGTGGTTGCCCAATTGGCCAATAGGAGACAGGGAACCCACTCCACCAAAAGTCGCGGTGAAGTTAGAGGCGGTGGAAGGAAGCCTTGGAGGCAGAAGCACACTGGAAGGGCACGTCATGGAAGTAGAAGGTCGCCTATTTGGGTCGGTGGTGGTGTAGCTCATGGTCCAGTGCCTAGAGATTACCACCAGAAAGTAAACAAAAAGGTCAGAAGGCTTGCACTCAAGAGCGCTCTTTCGTTGAAGGTTATGGAAGATAAACTCGTGGTGCTTGATTCTTTCGATATGGAGAAGCCGAGCACCAAGGCAGTGGTCAGCTTCTTGGAGAGCATCAATGGAGGCAAGAAGCCTCTCTTTATGGTGGCCCAGAGCAGCAATGCTGCTTACAAGTCTGTGAGCAACATCCCGAAGGCTAAGGTCCTTCATGTTGACAGCATAAACGTCTACGACTTGGTACACCACGACCACTTGATAATCACTAAAGATGCTGTCAAGCGAGTAGAGGAGGTGTACGGAAGATGAACCTCACACCTTACGACATAATAATAAGGCCGATAATTACCGAGAAATCTAGCCGACAGATGGAGAACAACAAGTACACCTTTGAAGTTAACAAGGATGCTAACAAAATCCAGATAAAGAAGGCCATAAGCGAGATTTTCAAGGTAAAGGTCGACTCCGTTCATACCATAAAGGTTAGGTCGAAGCCGAAGAGATTGGGCGTTCACCTTGGGCGTTCCAGATCCTGGAAGAAGGCTATAGTTACCTTGAAGCCCGGCGAACGGATTGAGTTCTTTGAGGGCGCAAATATTTAGCCGGGGGAGGACTGAAAAGTGAGCATAAAAGTATACAAACCAACTACACCAGGTAGAAGGTTTATGACGGGATATACCTTTGAGGAGATAACCAAGACGGAACCGGAGAAGTCCTTGGTTGTATCCCTCAAGAAGAAGGGTGGAAGGAACAACTTAGGTCGAGTGACTATGCGCCATCGAGGTGGCGGTCACAAAAGACTCTACAGAATAATCGACTTTAAGAGGAATAAAATAGGAGTTCCTGGCAAGGTTGCAGCCATAGAGTACGACCCAAACCGTTCCGCTAGGATAGCTTTGATTCATTATGTCGATGGAGAAAAGCGTTACATATTGGCCCCCGTGGGTCTTGCCGTAGGAGACACAATCATGGCAGGTCCCGATGCGGATATTAAGCCGGGCAACGCTCTAAAGTTGAAAGATATGCCGGTGGGTACGTTTATCCACAACATTGAGCTTGAGCCAGGGCGTGGGGGTGTCCTTGTGAGGTCTGCCGGCGCAGCTGCGCAGCTCATGGCGAAGGAAGGCAAGTACGCTTATGTAAGGATGCCTAGCGGTGAACTCAGGCTAATCTTGCAGGAGTGCATGGCTACAGTTGGCCAGGTTGGTAATGTCGATCATGAAAACGTTACCAAGGGCAAGGCGGGGAGAAACAGATGGCTTGGCCGGAGGCCCCACGTTAGAGGTATGGTTATGAACCCTGTGGATCATCCTATGGGTGGTGGTGAAGGCAGAAGTAAATCTAACAAACATCCTGTTTCTCCTTGGGGCACGCCAGCAAAGGGATACAGGACGCGTAAGAGGAAGCCGTCCGACAAATATATAGTGCGGCGTAGATACGACAAGTAGCGTCGAGGAGGGACAAAGATGGCTCGATCCACAAAAAAAGGACCCTTTGTTGATCAAAAGTTACTAAGAAAGATTGAGATGATGAATGCAGAGGGTAAAAAAAGAGTTATAAAAACATGGTCAAGGCGGTCCACCATAGTGCCTGACATGATTGGGCACACGATAGCGGTGCATAATGGAAGAACCCACATTCCTATATTCATAAGCGAGAACATGGTGGGCCACAAGTTGGGCGAATTTGCGCCGACCAGGAAATTTGGTGGACATGCTGGACAGGAAAGGTCCACCAAGGTCAGGTAGGAGGGAATGATTATGGAAGCCAAAGCGACTTTGAGACAAGTACGGATCTCGCCTTTTAAAACCAGGCAGGTCCTGTCCTTGATAAGGGGCAAAAAGGCAGATCAAGCTCTCATAACCCTCCGGTACACGCCGAAGAAGGCTGCGAGGATAATTGAGAAGGCCCTTCGTAGTGCTATAGCGAATGCCGAACATAATTACGGCATGGATGTAGATAAACTCTATGTAGTGAGGGCCTTTGCGGACCAGGGACCTTCGATGAAGAGATGGAGACCGGTGTCGATGGGCAGGGTGCATGGATATCGCCATCGCACCAGCCACATAACCGTTGTGGTCGCTGAACGTTAAGGAGGGTTGAAAATTGGGCCAAAAAGTACACCCCATAGGTTTTAGAATAGGTGTTGTCAAAGAGTGGGAATCCAAGTGGTTTGCAGGGGGCAAAGATTATTCCAAAAACCTTCATGAGGACCTGAAGGTAAGGGAGTTCTTGCTCAAGAGGTGGTCCAACGCTGGAGTTTCCAGAGTGGAGATCGAACGTATTGGGAACGTCATGCGTTTTACGGTTTGGACCGCCCGGCCTGGTGTTGTAATCGGAAAGGGTGGCAGCGAAATACAGGCAGTCAGAGACGAACTTCAGGCACTTACTGGCAAAAAAGTGATGATCAACATCCAGGAAATTAAAAATCCCGACACGGATGCCCAGTTGGTGGCTGAGGGTATAGCTTCTGCCCTGGAGCGCAGGGTTAGCTTCAGGAGGGCAATGAAGCAGGCGATATTTAGAGCCATGAAGGGCGGTAGTGAAGGGATAAAGGTTCAGTGCAGCGGAAGGTTAGGAGGCGCTGAGATCGCCCGTTCCGAGTGGTATCTTGAGGGTCGTCTTCCACTTTCTACTTTGCGCAACGATATTGATTACGGATTTGCTGAGGCAAAAACCCTTTATGGTGTCATAGGGGTCAAGGTATGGATAAATAAGGGGAGAGTCAAGCAGCCCCTGGCGTCCACTCAGCAGCCCCAAGCGGAAGAGGGGAGGTAGTTTGGGATGCTTATGCCTAAGAGAGTCAAATACAGAAAACCACATAGAAAACCCCTTCGTGGAAGATCCAAAGGGGGAACGTACATAGCTTTTGGCGAATATGGGCTCCAGGCGCTTGAAGGGGCATGGATTACGGCTAGACAGATAGAGGCTGCTCGTATTGCCATATCAAGGAAGATGAGAAAGGGAGGAAAGATCTGGATTAGGATATTTCCAGATGTGCCTTACACCAAAAAGCCGTTGGAAACCCGAATGGGTAAAGGAAAGGGTTCCCCTGAATTTTGGGTTGCCCCTGTAAAGAGAGGCAGGATAATGTTTGAGGTCGCGGGGGTTCCTCGGAGTGTGGCAGAGATGGCTTTTAGGACAGCTTCCCATAAGCTTCCTATCAAAGTGAGAATGGTTGCCCGCGAAGGAATGGGTGGTGAATAAGCATGAAGGCCAAGGAACTTAGAGATTTGACCATAGAGGAACTTAAGGAGAAGCACAAGCAGTTCAAGGAAGAGCTGTTTAACCTCAGGTTCCAACATGCCATTGGGCAACTGGGTAATACGAATCGCATAAAAGAAGTTAAAAGATCAATTGCAAGAGTCTTGACGATCATGCGCGAGAAAGAACTAAGCGCTGAGCGTAAGGTATAGGGGGGTGTAGGTTACCATGAGTTCAACTAGACGAAAAAATAAAGTTGGCATAGTCGTCAGCGATAAAATGCAGAAGACTGTCGTAGTAAGAGTCGACCGCATGGCCAAGCACCCGCTATACGGGAAGGCAGTGCTTCGAAGCAAGAAGTTTATGGCTCATGACGAAGACTTCAATTGCAAAGTAGGCGACAAGGTTAGGATCGAAGAAACAAGGCCACTTAGCCGTCATAAGAGGTGGAAAGTGGTGGAGGTAATAGAGAGGGCCCCCATTCTTGGGACCGAGGTTGGGAAGGAGGCCTAGGCGATGATACAGCTGCATACCATGCTGAATGTCGCAGACAATTCAGGCGCAAAGAAGATTATGTGCATACAGGTTCTTGGTGGCACTAGGAAGAGATATGCTAGAGTCGGAGACGTCATTGTGGCGTCTGTGAAGGAAGCCATCCCTAACAGTAATGTCGCCAAGGGAACTGTGGTCAAGGCCGTTGTCGTAAGAACCAAGAAAGAGATCAGAAGGAAAGATGGTTCTTACGTAAGGTTCGATGATAATGCCGCAGTAGTGATCGATAACAATGGAGATCCAAGAGGGACGCGAATATTTGGTCCAGTAGCTCGTGAACTCCGCGAAAAGAGGTTCATGCGTATAGTCTCTCTTGCTCCAGAGGTTGTATAGGAGGGCTCGACATAAAATGAGCAAAATGAGAATTAAAAAAGGCGATAGGGTGCGAGTCATATCCGGTAAAGATAAGGGTAAAGAAGGAAAGGTCCTGAGAAGGGATCCCAAGAGGGATATGGTAGTAGTAGAAGGGGTAAACATGGTTACGAAGCACGTCAGGGCCAGTGCCAAGAACCCCTCTGGAGGCATCGTAAAGCAGGAAGCTCCAATTTATGCCTGCAAGGTTATGTTGGTATGCCCTGCGTGTGGTAACGCTACTAGAGTTAGCCGTGCGTACCTAGAAGACGGTAGCAAGGTGCGCATCTGCAAGAAATGTAACGAAATAATAGACAAGGTCTAGAAGGAGGCGATTCCATAATGGTACCGCGTCTTGCGGAAAAATACAAAAAAGAGATAACGCCTCGCCTCCAAGAGAAGTTCGGGTACAAGAACGTAATGGAGGTTCCAAGGATAGAAAAAGTGGTAATAAACGTAGGCGTAGGCGAAGCGAAGCAGGATTATAAGCTTATGGAAGCTGCTGTATCTGAGCTGAGGACCATCACGGGGCAGCAACCTCTGATCAAGAGGGCTAAGAAGTCTGTTGCAGGTTTTAAGGTCAGGGAAGGCATGCCCGTGGGTTGTAGTGTGACACTCAGAGGTGCAAAAATGTGGGAATTCCTTGATAGGATGATCTCATTGGCTTTGCCCAGGATCAAAGACTTCAGGGGAGTATCCCCCAAAGCCTTCGACGGCAGGGGCAATTACAACCTTGGACTGAAGGAACAGCTTATTTTCCCAGAGATCGACTATGATAAGGTAAGCCGCGTTCGTGGAATGAATATTACGATAGTTACGACTGCAAAAACTGACGAGGAAGCCCTTTCTCTGTTGAAAGAGATAGGGATGCCCTTCAGTGATTAAGGAGGGGATGAGGTATGTCCCGTAAAGCTCTAGAGCACAAAGCTACATTGAAGCCTAAATTCGCGGTGAGGGCATATAACAGGTGCCCGCTGTGTGGGAGAGTTCACTCCTATATGAGGAAATTCAACATGTGCCGCTGCTGTTTCAGGAAACTTGCCAGGGAAGGCAAGATTCCTGGTGTAGTGAAAGCCAGTTGGTAACTACGGAACGCGGTGAAGGAGGCAAATGCTATGTATGTAACTGATCCAATTGCGGACATGTTGGCAAGGATACGCAACGCTAATATGGTTTATCACGAATCAGTGGATATGCCTGTTAGCAAGGTTAAGTTGGCTATAGCCAAGATCCTTAAGGAGGAAGGCTATATTAAAAATTATCGGGTTATCAATGACCCCAAGCTTCCTTATGGTGTCCTTAAACTATACTTGAATTACGGACCCAATAAGGAGCGGGTAATTCAGGGTTTGAGGAGAATTAGTAAGCCTGGGAGACGTATATATGTGAAGAAAGACGAACTTCCCAGGGTCATGAGCGGCTTGGGCACTGCCATCATTTCAACTTCTCAGGGAATGATGACAGACAGCCAGGCCCGCAAGCTAGGCCTAGGCGGCGAAGTAGTATGTTACATATGGTAGGGGGGTGCGCGGTTTGTCTAGGATAGGAAGAAAACCCATAACCCTGCCTGATGGCGTCACTGTAAATAAAGAGGCAAACAAAATCCTAGTAAAAGGTCCCAAGGGGCAGCTTTCCATGGACCTTGTCCCTGGGGTTGACGTCCAGGTAGAAGATGGAAAAGTTGTTGTAAAGAGAGAGACGGATGATAAAAAGATGCGTGCCTTTCACGGTATGACCCGTGCATTGCTCAACAATCTGGTGGAGGGCGTTAGTAAGGGGTTTGAAAAGCAGCTTGAGATCGTAGGAATAGGCTGGAGAGCCCAAATGCAGGGGAAAAACCTTATCTTGAACGTAGGATACTCTCATCCGGTGGAGTATGTTGCGCCTGAAGGTATCGAGCTTGCGACCGATGGTCCAGCGAAGATAATTGTCCGTGGTATAGACAAGCAAAAGGTGGGCCAGGTGGCGGCAGAGATCAGAGGAGTCAGGCCGCCGGAGCCTTACAAGGGTAAGGGTATCCGCTATGTAGGCGAACACATCATACGCAAGGCCGGCAAGGCTGGAGCTAAATAGCGAGGTGAAGGACAGTGATTACAAAGCGATCTAGAAATGAAATGAGATTGATCAGGCATCGACGCCTTCGCCGTAAAATTTCGGGAACTCCTGAGCGTCCGCGTCTTGCAGTTTTCAGGAGCTTGAACCACATATATGCCCAGATGATTGATGATACCGTGGGTCACACTCTTGTTTCGGCTTCGACGCTGGATAAAGAGCTTCGTGATAAGCTTGCCAGCACCAAGGATACGGAAGCTGCCAAAGCCGTTGGCGAGCTGATTGCAAAGAGGGCTCTTGAAAAGGGTATCAAGGAAGCGGTGTTCGACCGTGGAGGTCACAAATTCCACGGCAGAGTGAAAGCGCTGGCCGAAGCAGCCCGAAATGCCGGCCTGAAGATCTAAGGAGGCTTGGAGAATGAAAGGCTCGACTTCTGTTGTTTCCAAGGGAACTGAGCTGATCGAAAGGGTTGTTTCGATCAGCAGGGTAAGTAAAGTTGTTAAAGGTGGAAAACGGTTTAAATTCAGCGTCTTGGTCGTAGTTGGCGATGGTGAGAGCAAAGTTGGAGTAGGCATCGGCAAGGCGAGAGAAATATCTGAGGCAGTCCGAAAGGGAATAGACAAGGCTAAAAAGAACATGGTGGAGGTAAAAAAGGTCGGTAAGACCTTGCCCCATGAAGTGGTGGGTAATTTTGGTGCTGCTAGAGTTTTGCTTAAGCCAGCATCACCTGGTACGGGAGTTATAGCAGGTGCGGTCATAAGGGCCATAATGGAATTGGGAGGCGTGGGAGACGTTCTCACGAAGGTGATAGGAAGAACCTCCAATCCCGTTAACGTGGCCTACGCGACAATGCAGGCGGTCCAATCATTGCGCCTACCAGAGGAAGTCTTGAAGCTTAGAGGTAAGCTTAACAAGAAGTCCGAAGGTGCATAGGAGGCAGATGTATTATGGCTAAGATACGTGTTACGTTGAAGAAAGGTTTAGCAGGACGTCCAGAAAGGCAAAGAGCGACAGTTAGAGCATTGGGGCTCAGGAAACTCAATCATACTGTTGTCCATGAAGATACTCCTCAGGTGAGAGGAATGGTTGAAGCTGTTTCTCACCTAGTCGAGTGGGAAATGACTGAATAAGGGGTGGACAGATATGGAATTGCATGAGCTACGTCCAGCACCAGGGAGTAGAAAAGAAGGCAAGCGCCTGGGGCAGGGAAGAGGAAGTGGTACCGGTAAGACCTCAGGCAAAGGTCACAAGGGGCAGAAGGCCAGAGCCGGTGGAGGAGTAAGACCAGGTTTTGAAGGTGGCCAGATGCCTCTCTCCAGGAGGATACCCAAGAGGGGATTCAACAATGCGAGGTTTGCCAAGGTTTATCAGGTGGTAAACGTTGGTGCTCTTGAGGAGAGGTTTGAGTCAGGAGCGGTCATAGGAGCCAAGGAGCTTCGTGAGTGCAACCTGATAAAGAAGGTTACAAAACCTTATAAAATACTAGGTGAGGGCGAGGTAACGAAGGCATTCACAGTTAAAGCGAATGCGTTCAGCGCTGAGGCTATAAGGAAGATAGAGGCCGCTGGCGGAAAGACAGAGGTGGTATAAGTGCTGAATGCCATGAAAGATGCCTTCAGGTTGCCTGATCTAAAGAGGCGCATACTGTTCACCTTGGCGGTATTGTTTATATACCGCCTTGGTGCTCATATTCCAACCCCTGGGATAGATACTGAAGCCATGGCGAGGCTCTTCGGTGAAGGGAGCGCTCTCAATTTCCTGGATCTATTTGCGGGGGGTGCCTTGAGACGTTTTAGTATCTTCGCCCTTGGTGTTGCGCCGTATATTAACGCGAGCATCGTTATGCAGCTTTTGGTGGTTATATTCCCCGCTCTTGAGAAGCTGCAGAAAGAGGGGGAGCAGGGCCGTAAAAAAATCGTTCAATACACCAGGTTGGGAACGGTGTTTTTTGCAGCTGTCCAGGCCTTGGGTATGACTTTCTGGCTGAGAAACTTAGGGGTCTTTTCTGACTCAGTGCTGGATATGATGATAGTGGTCATCACTATTACTACCGGTTCTGTCGTGGTAATGTGGCTTGGCGAAGAGGTTTCAGACCATGGTATAGGCAATGGAATCTCCTTGCTGATATTTGCAGGTATAGTAGCGAGGATTCCTGAGGCCATAGTGAGAACTTGGTCCATGGTTCGTCTTGGCGAAATGAGCTTTTTGGTTCTGCTCATAGCCATTATAGTCATGGTCGTTGTTGTAGCAGGATGCGTGCTGCTGCAAGAAGGGCAGAGAAGGCTTCCAGTGCAGTATGCCAAACGAGTCGTAGGGAACAAGGTTTACGGAGGTCAGAGCACGTTCATACCACTAAGGGTAAACCAGGCCGGAGTCATTCCCATAATCTTCGCTTCGTCGGTGCTTTTATTTCCATACACCGTGACGCGCTTTTTCTCGGGAGATATTGCCTCTAAAATCCAGGCCATTCTCTCTCCGGGCAGCGTTGTTTACATGGTGTTGTACGTAGGACTGATAATATTCTTCTCGTATTTCTATACTGCAGTTGTCTTTGATCCGGTAGATACGGCAAACAATATGAAGAAATATGGCGGGTTTATACTGGGGATAAGGCCTGGCAAGCCAACTGCGGAGTACATTGAGAAGGTAATGTCCAGAATAACTTTGGGTGGAGCCGTTTTCCTTGCCGCTGTGGCGTTGTTACCGACCATAATGACTCGATTGATGGGCATCACCACTTTTTACTTTGGAGGGACAGCGGTTCTGATAGTCGTAGGTGTGGCGCTTGATACGGTGCATCAGATAGAGGCACAGCTTTTAATGAGGCACTACGAGGGAATCTTGAAGCGGAACAAAGGGAAAACCGGCGGTCTGTTCAAATTTTAACTCAGGGGTGTAAGGACGATGAAGCTTATATTTTTAGGACCTCCTGGTGCTGGCAAAGGTACTCAGGCTGCAGTTATAAGTAAGAAGTATGGAATAGCTCATATATCCACAGGAGATATATTGCGGGACAACGTGGCTAGGGAAACCGAGCTCGGCCTCAAAGCCAAGAAGTATATGGAGTCAGGCCAGTTGGTGCCCGACGATGTTATAGTCGACATGGTGGAGAGGCGGTTGAAAGAAGAAGATTGCCGAGCAGGGTTCATCTTGGATGGTTTTCCGAGGACAGTGGTCCAGGCTGAGGCTTTGGACAAGCTTTTGGAAAAGTTGCATATCACTCTTGATGGTATAGTGTATTTTGATGTTCCTGATGATGTAGTTATAAAGAGACTTTCCGGTAGAAGGATATGCAAATCTTGTGGGGCCATATATAATATTCACTCTCAGCCCCCCAAGAAAGAAGGGGTATGTGACCTCTGTGGAGGCGAGTTGTACCAGAGAAGCGACGACGAGGAGTCGGTGGTAAGGAATAGACTTAAGGTCTACAAGGAGCAGACTGCACCTCTTATCTCTTACTATGAAAAATCTGATAAATTTTTGAGAGTCGATGCTTCGCAGGATAGCTCCGCAGTAGTGCAAGCAATAGTGGAGGCGGTAAAGAAGTAGGATGTTTCTTTTAAAGAAGAAGACGGATCTCGTCAACATGAGGAAAGCAGGAAAGGTAGTTGTAGATGTTTTGCATTTGATGAAGGAACTGATTAGGCCTGGTATCGATACGCTCACTCTTGATGAGAAAGCGGAGGAGCTGATAAGAAAGGAAAAGGCCAAGCCAGCTTTCAAAGGGTATAGGGTTCCAGGCATTCCTAGACCGTTTCCGGGCACTCTGTGCGTATCCATAAACAATGAAGTGGTGCATGGTATCCCGAGCAGAGATAGAGTCCTGGAAGAAGGTGACATAGTTAGCATAGATGTAGGTTCCTTTTACGGGGGGTATTATGGAGACGCAGCTTACACTTACCCAGTAGGCGAGGTGAGCAAAGAGAAGGCCGAACTCTTATATGTCACCAAGGAGGCGCTTGATATAGCTGTAAAGATGGCTGTTCCGGGTAATACTGTGGGGGATATAGGCCACGCTGTGGAGACCTTTGTGAAGAAGTGGGATTTTGGGATAGTCAGAGAATATGCTGGCCATGGGATTGGTAGAAAGCTCCATGAACCCCCACAAATCCCCAACTACGGTGCTCCTGGTACTGGTGTGACCTTGAAAGAAGGAATGGCCATAGCTATTGAGCCCATGGTGATGCTAGGGGAAGAGAAGGTTAAAACTTTGCCCGATATGTGGACGGTGGTCACGGCCGATGGTTCTGATGCAGCACACTTTGAAAAGAGTGTGTTCATAACAGAAGATGGACCCGAGGTTCTTACTCCGTGGGAGTGATTGGGTTGGGTCGTTTGAAGATTGGTCAAGTGGTTATTTCCAAGCAGGGGAAGGATACTGGCAAGTGGTATGTAGTCGTGGGATATGATGAGAGGTCAGGTTTTGTCCTTGTGGCGGACGGCAAAAAGAGAACCAGTGCCAACCCCAAGCGGAAAAACCCAAAACATTTACAGCCGACTGGAATGTTCATAAAGGAGGTAGCCGAGATGGTCGAAGGAAGAAAGTGCTTGGCGGATAATCAGCTTCTTTCGCTAATTGAAAGTTGCAGAAACGAAGAAACTACCTGCGGAAAGGTGACGGGGTCTTATGCCTAAGGACGATGTGATAGAAGTAAAAGGTACAGTGGTAGAACCGCTTCCTAACGCTATGTTCCGTGTCGAACTGGAGAACGGGCACAAGATTTTGGCACACGTTTCAGGCAAAATGAGGATGCACTTTATAAGGATACTGCCGGGCGACAAAGTTTTATTGGAGATTTCGCCTTATGACTTGACACGAGGGCGAATCGTGTATAGATATAAATAGCTTTTTGTCAGGAAAAAAAGCTTGCTTGCGAGTGTAGGGGGAGTGTTTTAAATGAAAGTAAAACCATCAGTTAAGCCGATTTGTGAGTACTGTCGTGTCATTAAAAGAAATGGCGTAGTAAGGATAATATGCGAGAAAAACCCAAGACATAAACAGCGCCAGGGCGCAAGGAGGTAGCTCGAACATGGCTAGAATAGCAGGAGTGGACCTACCAAGGGAAAAGAGAATCGAGATAGCGTTGACTTATATCTTTGGTATAGGCTTACCTACTTCTAAGAAGATCCTTGAGGCTACGGGTATAGATCCAAATACCAGAGTAAAGGATCTCACAGAGGACGAGGAACAGAAGTTGCGTGCGGAGATCGAAAACAACTACAAGGTTGAGGGTGACCTGCGCAGGGAGATTACCATGAACATAAAACGCCTCATGGAGATCGGTTGTTATAGGGGCTTGAGGCATAAACTGGGACTCCCTGTGAGGGGGCAGAAAACCAAGACCAATGCGCGCACACGAAAAGGCCCAAGGCGCGCTGTTGCTGGAAAGAAAAAGCCGACAGGCAAAAAATAGTATTTAGGGCCTGAAGTTAAAAAGGAGGGAAACCAGACGTGGCAAAGAGAACGCAGCGTCGAGGCAAAAGAAAAGAGAGAAAGAACATAAGTTACGGTGTTGCCCATATATATTCTACGTTCAACAACACTATCATCAGTGTGACCGATAAGGAGGGCAACTTGCTTTCATGGTCTTCAGGGGGGACCGTGGGTTTCAAGGGTACCAGGAAGTCCACCCCCTATGCTGCGCAGATGGCTGCACAGCAAGTGGCTAAACAGGCCCAGGACCATGGAGTTCAGGAAATAGATGTGGTAGTCAAAGGCCCTGGACCAGGTAGGGAGTCCGCTATCAGGTCGTTGCAGGCTGCAGGACTACAGGTTAATGTGATAAGGGACGAAACTCCTATACCACACAACGGCTGCCGTCCTCCTAAGAGGCGCCGTGTGTAGACAACAATTTGAGGGGAGAGTAATGGAAATATGAGTAGATATACAGGACCCGTATGTCGCTTGTGTAGGGCTGAGGGAACAAAGCTGTTTTTGAAGGGTGATCGTTGCTACACGGAGAAGTGTGCAATTGCCAGAAGAAACAACAAACCTGGCCAACACGGTGCTAGGCGTGGCAAAGAAAGTGAATATGGTCTTCGCCTAAGGGAGAAGCAGAAGCTTCGCAGATTCTACTGCATGAACGAATCTCAGTTTAGAAGGTTTTACACCATGGCAACCAAGATGCCAGGGCAGACAGGTCACAATTTCCTCCAGCTGTTGGAGCGCAGGTTGGATAACGTTGTCTACAGAATGGGTCTTGGTGTCAGCAGACGCCAGGCTAGACAGATAGTAAGGCATGGGCATGTCCTTGTAAACGGGAGGAAGGTAGATATCCCCAGTTATCTGGTTAAGGCTGGAGATAAAATAGAGATAAGCGAAAAGAGTAGGGATCTTATGGTAATCAAGGAGAATGCAGAAGCTGCGAGCGTTAGGACTTTACCTGCGTGGCTTGAGTTTGACGTGGAGCGAATGGAAGGTCGAGTGGTATCCCTTCCGACAAGAGACCAGATAGAAGTTCCGGCCACTGAGCAGCTGGTAGTTGAGTTCTATGCCCGATAATGTAAAAAAGGGGGGAATTGAGTTGGAACATATAAGACCTGAGATAAGAGTGGAAGAAAGTACCCCCCAGTATGGCAAAATCGTTGTTGAGCCCCTTGAGAGGGGCTACGGGGTGACGTTGGGCAATGCCTTGAGGAGGGTTCTTTTGTCCTCCATAAGGGGAGCATCCGTTACAGCCGTCAGGATAGAGGGTGTGGTTCATGAATTTAGCACCATTGAAGGTGTGAGGGAAGATGTTATTGAGCTGATCCTAAATCTAAAGCATGTTCCTGTGAAATCATATGCCTCTGAGGTCAAAGTGCTGAGGCTTGAGGCTGTCGGTCCCAAGGTCGTAACTGCAGCGGATATTCAGCCGGATAGCCAGGTGGAATTTGTAGATCCTGACGCTGTGATATGCCACCTTGCGGATGGCGCTAGGGTGGAGATGGACATATACGTGGAAAATGGTACTGGATATGCCTCACCAAGTAGACCTAGGCCTTCTTATTTGCCTGTTGACGCCTTGATGGTGGACGGCATATTCTCGCCAGTCAAGAAAGTCAAATACGAGGTACAAGATGCCAGGGTTGGTCAGAGGACGGACTACGAGCGACTCATATTGGACATATGGACCAATGGTGTCGCGAAGCCGGAGGAAGCCGTTGCAGAGGCTGCTGGCATACTGGAGGGCTACTTCTCAAGGATTAAGACCTTCCTCGGAGGGGCGGATTTGGTGATTCCTCAGGAGCCCGAGGAACCGGAGGAAGGGGAGGAGCTTGAAGAAAAGGACTCCATGAGCGAAGAGGAAAAAATGCTCTTGGCCAAGCCCATAAAGGAGCTAGAGCTTTCCATAAGGAGCGAGAATTGTCTCTTAAGGGGTGGAGTTCACACTGTAGGTGATCTTATCTCCAAGGGGAGAAACGAATTGCTTAAGATTAGAAATCTTGGAAAGATCTCCCTTAGGGAAATAGAAGAAAAACTTAAGAAATACGGTCTTGAACTACAAGATGGGGCTTCGGAAGAAAAAAGTGAAGCTACCTCTGCAGAAGCGAAGGAGGATTGAGTCCAATGAGGCATCGAGTGGATAGAAGAACTCTTGGACGCTTTGGTAGTCACAGAAGAGCAATGCTTTCAAACATGGCTGCGGAGCTCTTCTTGAAGGAAAAAATAGAGACTACCCTTCCAAGGGCGAAGGAACTTAGGAGGGTGGCAGAGAGGTTGATAACCAAAGCGAAGCTTGGAGGACTGCATAACAGAAGGTTAGTGGCGTCAAGGATGCCAAACAAGATGGCGGTCAAGAAGCTCTTTGACGATATCGCCAAGAGATACGCCAACAGAAATGGTGGTTACACCAGGATAGTTAGGACTACGTATAGGTTCGGGGATGGTGCTCAGAAAGCTATAATCGAGCTAGTTGAGGAGTCATGATATCCCAGGAAGAATACATAATAGAGGCAAAGGGCCTTAGCTTCTTTTATCCCGGAGCAGAAAGTCCTGTTCTAAGAAATGTGGACCTCAGACTGCGTAGAGGGGAATGGCTTGCAATACTAGGGGCTAACGGTTCTGGGAAATCTACATTAGCCAAGCATTTCAACGCCCTGCTACTACCTACGCAGGGCGCTTGTTTTGTTTATGGCCTTGATACCAAGAGTGCTCAAGGACAATTAGAGGCCCGAAAGAACGTAACCTTGGTCTTTCAAAATCCTGACAACCAAATAGTTGCGGCTATAGTGGAAGAGGATGTGGCCTTTGGCCCTGAAAACCTTGGGATACCCTCGGTCAAGATACAAGAAAGGGTAAGGAAAGCGTTGAAGATTACCGGGTTATATGAAGTCAGAACTAAGCCCACTTATACCCTTTCTGGGGGTCAGAAGCAACGCCTGGCTATAGCAGGTGCTATTGCTATGGAGCCTGCCTGTATGGTCTTGGATGAGGCTACCTCAATGCTTGACCCCAAGGGAAGGAGAGAGATAAATGATGTCCTCTGCAAATTGCACAGGGGAGGAATGACCTTGGTCTCCATAACTCATAGGCTAGAGGAGATAGTGGCTTGTGATCAATGTATAGTCCTTTCCAAGGGCACAAAAGTGTGGGAGGGAGCCCCAAAGGATTTATTGGCTATGGGTGAGGGACTTATTGAATGGGGCCTTAGGGTTCCACCATTGGTTGAGCTTTGTAATCGTCTGAAGCTCTCAGGAGTTTTGCCCAAGGATATTTTACCCAAAATTGACGAGATGGTGGATGCCCTATGTCCATAATTGTAGATGATCTTGTTTATGTTTACCATCAGGGGACTCCCCTGGAGACAGAGGCCCTTAAAGGAGTGAGTATGGAAGCTAACCCTGGAGAATGGGTTTCCGTAGTGGGACATACTGGCAGTGGCAAATCTACGTTAGCCCAGCATTTGAATGCTCTCTTGGTTCCTACGAAGGGGAAAGTGGAAGTAGATGGTATTCTTGTAGGAGATGACACCAGGGAGCATAGGAAAATAAGGCAGAGAGTGGGTCTTATATTTCAATATCCGGAGCAACAACTATTTGAAGAGACAGTATTTGCCGAGGTAGCTTTTGGCCCAAGGAATTGGGGAGTCAGCGAGGAGGAAATTCCTGTAAGAGTTCGGGAAGCTTTACAAGCTGTTGGATTGGATGAATCTTTTTGGGAGCGTAATCCCTTTCAGCTTTCTGGGGGCGAAAAAAGAAGAGTTGCTATTGCTTCCATACTTTCCATAAGGCCTAGATATTTGGTCTTGGATGAGCCCACTGCGGGGTTGGATTCCAAAGGAAGGGACGAGCTTTGCTCCCTGTTGAGGCAACTAAAGGTGTCCGGGACGGGAATTATTCATGTCACCCATGATCTTGAACTGGCTTTGGAATATAGTGACAAAATCCTTGTGTTGGAAAGTGGGAAAGCCTTATTTTGGGGTAGTCCCGAGGTAATAGTGGAGGAATTAATAGAGAGGGAAATAGAAGGGTTAGTGGTGCCTCCGGTTGTTGAGTTGGCAAGGCGATTGAGAGATGTAGGTTTCGATGTGCCTGTCACCTGGAAGGCACAGACCTTAGCTTCTGCGATAGAGGAGAAATTTCAAAAATGAAGTTCTTGAATCATTTGACCCTTGGCCAATATGTGCCTGCTGATTCTGTAATTCACCGCATGGACCCCAGGGCTAAGATAATTGGTGTAGTTGTGGTCCTATCGGGTATTTTCGCAGTCCACAGGGTAGAAGGCTTTTTACTTTGGTCGCTTTTGCTTGTTATTGTAGTTAAATTATCTAAACTGCCTATTTCCATGGTATTGAGATCTGCAAGGCCCGTCACCATTCTGGTGCTGTTCACGTCTTTGATTCATTTGTTCTTCACCAAGGGAGAGGTAATATTCCAGTACGCCTTCTTGAGCATAACCCGGGAAGGCGTGTTGATGGCTGTAAAGATAAGCTTGAGGCTGGTTTTGCTTGTCATGTATGCTGGATTGTTGACCCTTACAACGAGCCCAACAGAACTTGCAGACGGCTTGGAAAGCATATTCAGTCCTCTCAAGCGATTTGGTTTTCCAGCTCATGAGATGGCTATGATGATGACCATAGCAATAAGGTTTATTCCTACGTTGCTGGATGAAACAGATAGAATAGTTAAAGCTCAGATAGCAAGGGGAGCAGAGTTAGACCAAGGAGGAATAATGAAGAGGATTCGCTCTTTCATTCCCATTCTGGTACCCCTTTTTGTGATCGTTTTTCAGAGAGCAGAGGATTTGGCCGTTGCCATGGAGTCCCGTAATTACAGAGGAGGCGAAGGGAGAACCCGTATGTACCCTTTGGTTTGGAGCCTCAAGGAGACAGTCTTCATGCTCGTTGCTGCTTTGGTTACGTTCCTCGTTATCATGTGGGATAAGAGGGTATGGCTTTAATGGCACGGTACGCTATGCAGGTTTCCTATAAAGGAAAGGATTTCTCAGGGTGGCAAAAACAGCCTAACTCCAGGACCGTTCAAGGGGTGTTGGAGAGTGCCCTGGAGTTACTTGCTGGGCATCCAGTTACTGTTTACGGAGCTGGGCGGACGGACAAAGGAGTTCATGCATTAGGACAGGTGGTATCCTTCGACCTGAATAGGCATTGGGCGCCAGAAAAGCTTCTTTTAGCTGTAAACGCCCATTTGCCGAAAGATGTAAGGGTTATGAGGATGCGCTATGTAGATAATTCCTTTCATGCCCGCTACAGTGCGTTGTGGAGGGAGTACGTATATTTCATATGGACAGGGAGAGTGTGTTTCCCTCACTTTAGTGATTATGTGTGGCACAGAAAACAGAAGTGGGACATATCTAAAGCACGGAGGGCATGCAGGCTCTTTTGGGGAACCAAGGACTATAAAGCGTTTTGTAGGAAAAGCGAATGTCCTCCCAGCGCTTTAAGAACCATACATAAGGCCGAGGTTTTCTCTCGAGGTGACCTAGTGTGGTTCAGGGTAAGAGGCGACTCTTTTCTAACGAACATGGTTAGAATAATGGTTGGAACTTTGGATTATATATGCACAGGCAAAAAAGATATAGATTACCTCGAGGAACTTCTGCAGGGCAAAGCCGAAAGGCCCGATGCAGGGCCTACTGCTCCGGCGGACGGTTTGTTCTTTTGGCGGGTGGGTTACCCTTGGTCTTTGTGGTAGATAAAGGAGATATTGAGCTTAGGGGCATATATAGGATATAGTTTTGAGTTAGTAGCGTTAGTTCTAAGGGGGTATAAGATCGTGTGGGGTGTCGACATAGGAATAGATTTGGGTACTGCTAACGTTCTCATCTACATGAAAGGCAAGGGCGTCGTCCTTAGGGAACCCTCTGTTGTAGCTGTGGATTTGAACACCGATAGGATATTGGCCGTAGGCGATGAAGCCAAGAAGATGTTGGGGCGTACCCCAGGGAACGTAGTCGCTGTAAGGCCACTTAGGGATGGTGTCATTGCCGATTACACCATGACTGAGGCCATGCTTCGATATTTTCTGAAAAAGGTCACTCCAGGGCTCAGCCGTTTCTTCAGGCGAAGAGTTATGGTATGTGTGCCTTCAGGTGCCACAGACGTGGAGAGGAGGGCTGTCCTTGAGGCAGCGGTGGAGATAGGTGCCAAGGAGGCCTACCTAATAGAAGAACCCATGTCTGCCGCCATAGGAGCCAATCTTGATATAGCAGAGCCAAGGGGGAATATGGTTGTCGACATAGGGGGAGGAACCACTGATATAGCGGTCATATCCTATGGAGGCATAGTGGTTACTCAGTCCCTTAGAGTCGGGGGAGATAAGCTTGATGAGAGCATAACCAAGTACATCAGAAAGGAGCATAACCTTGCCATTGGTGAACAGACAGCGGAGGATATAAAGATTGCTATAGGTACATGTATGCCAAACCTAGATGAGGAGAAAAAAATGGTGATCAAGGGCAGAGACCTAGTTCATGGTCTTCCCAAGCAGATAGAGATAACCTCGAGCTTTGTCGCCTCTGCTATAGAGGAGGAAGTTCGTTCCATAATTGAGGGGATAAAGCAGGTACTGGAACAGACGCCACCGGAGCTGTCCGCAGACATTATAGACAGAGGGATCACTCTTACTGGAGGAGGAGCGCTTCTTAAAGGCCTCCCTGAGAGGGTTACGGAAAGCACCGGGATACCTGCGTATGTAGCAGATTCGCCTTTGGAGTGTGTGGCTATTGGGACGGGAAAGGCTCTAGATGAGCTGGACGTGCTGAAGGCCAACGGTTCCCTTATTGGAGCATCCAGAAAGAGAAGCCGCAAAGGCCGCTAGCCGGCGGAAGGGGTGAAAAACTTGATTAGTGAACGGTGGTGGTCTGGAGGTTTACGTTTTTCCTGTTTGGGTTGTGGAAGGTGTTGCAGAGGGGAACCTGGTTGCGTATGGATTACACCAGAGGAGGTAAAGAAGCTAGCTGAGTTCTTGTCCCTTACAGAGACGAAGTTTTTAAGTAAATATACGTATAGTGTGGATGGAAGGGTGAGCCTCAGAGAAAAACAAAATGGCGAATGTGTGTTTTACGATAGTGACACCAATAAGTGCTCAATCTACGAATATAGGCCTCTTCAATGCAGGCTTTTCCCCTTCTGGCCTTCTCTTATGAAAAATAAGGAAAACTGGGAGTGGGAAAAACGCAGATGTCCGGGTATAGGCGAGGGAGAACTTCATAGCGCCCAAGAGATACAGCAATGCTTAAACGAAGCCCCCTTCGAGGATCTATAAGGTTTCCATATAAGAAACAAGTGCATTCAAATAAAAAACAATTGTTGCAATAAGAACGATGAAGAGTATAATAAAACAGAGAACGCTAGTTTCTCTGTTTTTCTTTTTTGATTATTGCTTGAAAATTTCGCATATAAGAAATAAACTAAAAGTTGAAAACAGTATATGAAAAGGTGTACGATAAAAGGGAGAAAGGTGTATTTTCAAAAAAAAGAGGAGGGGCAGGATAATGGCAAAGGTTAACAGAGATGTGGCACCGCAGGACGTTTTCAAGGAGATTGAAAAACTTTTATTGCGGGACGGTTTTGACATTGTAATTGACATGGAGAAGTCCCAAGGATCTCATATGGTCAACAAACTAAACGGCGAAGTTTGGCTGGACTTTTACACGTTCTTCGCATCGTCTCCTTTTGGGATGAACCACCCCAAGCTGGCCAACGACGAATTCAAGGAAACCATTTTCAGGGCGGCCATAAACAAAGTAGCAAACTCCGATATCTACACTACGGAAATGGCAAAGTTCATAAAGACCTTTGGCGAAGTTGCCATGCCTGAAGGTTTCAATCACATCTTCTTGATAGATTACGGTACCCTTGCGGTAGAGAACACGTTCAAGGTAGCCATGGACTGGAAGGTCCAGAAACTCTTGCAAAAGGGCAAGATAAGCAAAGGAGATGCAATAAGCGGAAGGAAAGGTACCAAGGTCATTCACTTCAACGAAGCGTTCCATGGCCGTAGCGGATACACTCTAACTACGACCAATACTCATGACCCCAATAAATATCAGTACTTTGCTAAATTCGATTGGCCAAGGGTTATAAATCCCAAGATATTCTGGCCTTTAGAAGAGAATCTCGGCGTAGTGGAATGGTTGGAGAGGGTGGCCATAAAACAGATAAAACAAGCTATATGGGACAATCCTGATGATATTTGTGCCATCATCATAGAGACGATACAAGGTGAAGGTGGAGACAACCACTTCAGGACCGAGTTCTTCAAGCAGTTGCGTGAGATATGTGATGAAAACGAAATCCTCCTTATTTTTGATGAAGTACAGTGCGGAATGGGTATAACCGGCAAGATGTGGGCTTGGGAACACCATTCTCCAGTGAAACCGGACATGTTCGCCTTCGGTAAGAAATCCCAGGTTTGCGGCCTTGTGGCTGGCCCAAGGGTGGACGAAGTTGAGCACAACTGCTTCAAGGTCTCAAGCCGCATAAACTCCACTTGGGGAGGAAACTTGGTGGATATGGTGAGAGCCACCCGTTATCTTGAGATTTACGAAGAGGACAACATTTTAGACTATGTTGCCAATACCGCAGGCCCTGCGCTACTTGAAGGCTTGAAGGCTATTCAGAAGGAGTTCCCCAAACTTATGAGCAACGTGCGCGGTAAAGGTCTAATGTGCGCCTATGACTTGCCGAATGACGAGCTGAGGACCAAAGCAATAAAGAAATTCTGGGCCAAGAAGATGCTGGTCCTGCCGTGCGGAGATGTATCCATCAGGTTCCGTCCAGCTTTGAACGTGCCTCTGGAGGACCTGCAGAAGGCTTTGGATTTGACAAGAGAGGTGTTTACGGAGCTGAGCAAGGAGATATAACGAAAGACAATCAGAATCTTTTAAATTTCTTAAGGGGGAAGTTTTACTTCCCCCTTAAGTTTTTGGTATTTATACGTAAAGAAAAATTGTAATAATTCTGTTATTATTAGCACGCAGGAGGTAGGTGCGTTTGCTCACTAGCTTTTCTGATATCAATTGGAAGCTGATTTTGATACTGCTATTAGTAAGTTGTGTCGTTGCCTTCATAGGTGACGTCGTTGGAATGCGCGTTGGCAAAAAGAGGATATCCATATTTGGCCTTAGGCCAAGGTACACATCCTCTCTCATAACCGTGCTTTCTGGCTTGTTTATCATGCTATTTACCCTAGCTGTTTTGCTCACAACTTCGGAGACGGTTCGAACGGCTATATTCAGTATGAAGATAGTACAAAGGCAGATAACGGACTTGACGGCTCAGCTTCAGGAGAGCCGGTCAGAGTTAGATGACCTGAAGGAGGAACTAGAGGCAAGCAAAAGGGAGCTTTTTAAGAAGCAGGAAGAACTGTCCGAAGTAGAGGAGAGATTGAGAGAAAGCGAAGAAAGGCTTGCTAAAGCAGAAAGGGAACTGCGTGAAGCGCGAAAGGCCCAAAGCAAGGCCGAAAAGAATTTGGAGGCATTGGAGAGGATAAAAAAAGACCTCCAAGAGGATATCAAGGTGTTGCAGGCGGAGTCCCAAGCGCTAAAACAAGGACTTGAAGAACTAAAGGAAGGCAAGATTGTAGTCTTCTCCGGTGAGGTAATAGCGGAGAAGCTCTTAACTTCGAACCCCAATGGGTGGGACCCTAGCGTCGTTGAGAGCGAACTTATAAGGTCCGCTCAGAGGAACATAGCTTTCAGGGCGAAATCCAAGCCGGAAGACATAAAAATAGAGTTGGAAGAAAACGTAAGAAAATCCATAGAAGAATACTGTAAACAGAACAAAAGGTACATTCTTCGGCTTGTGGCTCTCGAAAATACAGTAAGGGGCAAGCCCATTCTTGCGGGCCTAGTGGGCTTTGAAAGTAAATTGATATACAAGAAGGGACATACGCTGGCTGTGGAGATACTACCAGCAGGATTGGATAGGGACAGCGCAGAGATGTACTTATACGGTATTTTAAGGGAGGTAAATGTAAAGGCAAAAGAGGATGGAGTCCTTCCTGATCCAATCAGGGGAACCGTTGGGAACCTGGATGCTCTTGATTTCTTCAATGTTTTGGAGAAAATAGAAAATGCCGAAAAAACTTTGAAAATTGTAGTAGAAGCAGCAGAAGATATCTATACGGAAGGGCCTGTTCGTGTTAAAATTCATGTTCTGCAATTAGAATAAATTCTTGGAGGGCGGTCATGTTAATAGTTGCTTGCCAGGCATGTGGTGAGACTGCGATTTTGCCAGGTACTCCTGATGTCGATGGAGTTGCCAGAATCGTCTTCAGTTGTCCTTATTGCTGTACTAGCCAGGTGCTTCAATTGCAGGTCGCTGGAGATGGCAGAGGAAACTTAAGAAAGATCGTGGCTGGCATGTCATTCAGCGTGAAACAAAGGGTCGAGGAGAAGGCTCTCTAAAATGGAAGAACAGAGTTTGCCTATGCGCTACTTCTTTTATGACAGTAAAGAGGCAGTTAACCCAGACGAACTTTTGACGTTGTACCGCTTCACTAAGTGGGGAAAGAGTAGGTCCTTGGAGCAAATAGAAAAAATGCTTCAAGGAACGTCCATGTGCTTTTCCGTCCGTTACGATGGAAAGCTCGTGGCATTTTGCCGCATGCTTACAGATTTTGTCTTCAGAGCTTCTTTGTGGGACATAATGGTACATCCTGACCATCAGGGAAAGGGACTCGGCTCTTTGCTATTGAAGTATGTTTTGGAACATCCCAGGATAAAAGACATACCTTTGATAATAACTTACACTAGTGAACTTTCTGTGTTCCTGCAGAAGCTTGGGTTTGAACAGAAAGAGGGAGCAATGCTTTTGCTGAGAAGGCCAATAGAGTATACCTAGGATGCAGGAAAGCAGAAGTAATGATTGATAATGAGGAAAGCAAATGTACAAATTTGGAGGTGGAAAAGGTTGACGAGCAAGTTTCTTTTGACGTCAGAATCAGTTACGGAAGGGCACCCTGACAAGCTAGCTGACCAAATTTCCGATGGAGTATTGGATGCCATATTGGCTGAGGATCCTTATGGGAGAGTAGCCTGTGAGACTTTGGTCACCACAGGATTGGTGGTTATTGCTGGAGAAATAACTACAAGTTGCTATGTGGACATTCCTAGATTGACAAGGGAGATCATAAAAGATATCGGTTATACGAGGGCGAAGTACGGATTTGATGGGGATACCTGCGCTGTTATCACTGCGATCGATGAGCAATCTCCAGATATCAAAGGTGGGGTAGATGAAGCAATAGAGGTAAGAGAAAAAGGCCAAATAACCGATGAGCTGGATAGAGTTGGCGCAGGAGATCAGGGGATAATGGTAGGTTATGCCTGCGACGAGACAGAGGAATTCCTTCCTCTTCCTATAGCTTTGGCTCATCGCTTGGCCAGGCGGCTGAGCTTCGTACGAAAAGAGAAGATCCTGCCTTACCTCAGGCCGGACGGGAAGACCCAGGTGACCGTTGAGTATGAGAATGGCAAAGCCGTACAAATAGATACTGTGGTAGTATCTACCCAGCATCATCCAGCAGTGGAAAACGATCAGATAGAGCAGGACATAATTGAAGAGGTAATAAATCCCATAATTCCAGAGCATTTACTTCCAAGGAAGCCGAGGATATTGGTAAACCCCAGCGGGAGGTTCGTCCTTGGTGGCCCGATGGCGGACACAGGACTGACGGGAAGGAAGATAATGGTGGACACTTATGGTGGAGTCATCCCTCACGGAGGCGGCGCCTTCTCCGGTAAGGACCCAACAAAGGTCGACAGGTCTGCAGCTTACATGGCCAGATACGCGGCAAAAAACGTGGTAGCGGCAGGCTTGGCGAAGGAGTGCAAGATACAGGTCGCCTACGCCATAGGTATGGCTCATCCCGTATCCATAATGGTGGACACCAATGGGACTGGCGTGCTGCCTGACCCCAAGATCACCCAGCTTGTCATGGAGCATTTTGACTTCAGGCCGGCTGCTATTATAAGGGACCTCGAGATGCGCAAGCCCCAATACCGCAGGTTGGCTGCATATGGCCACATGGGTAGAGTCGACCTTGATCCGATGCCTGCATGGGAAAGGACCGATAGAACGGAGCAGCTTAGGGAGGCCGCAGAAAAGCTCTAAGGTAAGGTGTAATTACGTAGCGACGCTCGTAAACCATGGATTTTAAGTTGCGCCAGTTGATAGTAGAGGGGCTTTCTCACTTGGTTTGGCCAGTGGAATGCCCCTTTTGTAAAAGGTTGGGAGTGGTAGCTTGCGACGGGTGTTTGGATTCGGCTTTAAATGGAAGGGGCACTTCGTGCCTTAAATGTATGGGCCAATATCC